>JBPCWG010000484.1:0-7300 GCA_051009705.1 Methyloligellaceae bacterium
TGATGTGTTCCGACCAGCCAAATCCGGCGAGGCTCGCGAGATTTACAATAGAGGCGCCATCCGCCAATTTTGGCACCATCAGCTCGGTCAGATATTTCAGGCCAACGAGATTCACTTTGACGACCTGTTCGGGTGGAAATGTCGGCGGCAGTCCGGCAATGTTAGCAAGACCGTCGGCTCCACTCGGCAGCACATCAACCAAGGCCTCTATGGTCGCTTTGTCCGATAGATCTGCTTTGTAAAACTCATCCACATGGTCCGTGGTCATGTTGATATCGACACCCAAAACATCTCCGCCGTACTTCTTCACCATCCTAGCCGTTTCCCAGCCAATACCGGAGGAACAACCAGTGACGATTATGGTCTTTCCTTTCAGGAGTTTTCTCGGTTTTAACCCGGAATTATCTGACTTTTGCGCCATTTGACCAACTTCCGTTTCAATGCTTGGTTAAAATACAGGCGGAAAGGGTTTACCGCCCCGTTCCATCGTTATCCATCTGGTTTCCGTGTACGAATCCGCAGACCAACGACCTCCGTAGCGGCCAACGCCGGACGATTTGGTCCCTCCAAACGGAGCGTTTGCCTCATCATTCACAGGCGAACAATTGATGTGACTCATACCACTTTCGAGTTTGTGAGCAATTTCCAAACCCCGTTTTTCATCTCGGGTAAACACGCCGGATGAGAGGCCATAGGGACTGTCATTGGCGATCGCGATGGCCTCATCGTCGGAACGAAACGGAATGACCGGAGCCACCGGTCCAAACGTTTCTTCCTGGTAAACTTTCATATCCGGTGTGACACCAACCAGAATTGTCGGGTCGACAAACCGCCCGCTAATATTTCCGCCGAGCACGGCCTTTGCACCTTTGGCAATGGCATCATCGAGTTGTGCCTGAACATTGGCCACCTGCTTGTCGTTGATGAGTGGGCCGATAACATTGTTTTTATCTGCCAGGGGGGGACCCACTTTCAATTTGGAGGCGCGATCAACAAACTTGTTCAGAAATTCATCAAATATTGACTCCTGCACCAGAACCTTTTCAACGGACATGCAAATCTGCCCCTGATGCATGAAACTGCCGAAGTTCGCTGCCTGGGTTGCACGTTCGAGATCTGCATCTTCGCAGACGATCAACGGATCTTTGCCGCCGAGTTCTATGCAGCACTTCTTGAGATGTGCACCGGCTTTTGCTGCAATTGACCGTCCGACAGCCGTCGATCCGGTGAATGCAATTGCCTTGACGGCCGGGTGTTCTATCATCTCATCGCCAACTTCCTGTACATTCTCTCGAGAACAGGTGACAACATTCAGAACGCCCGGCGGAATACCCGCTTCCTCAAATATTTCCGCAAACAACAAGCCTCCGACATAGGGTGTTTCCTCGGATGGTTTTAAAACTACCGTATTCCCAAGTGCCACGATGAACGACAGGCTGCGTGCCGTTAATATTGCCGGAAAATTCCAAGGGCTAACGATCGAGACGACACCCAGAGGGTAGCGCACGGCCATGGAGAATTTTCCATGTTCGGATGGCAGGACTTCGCCTATCGCACTATAATTTGCACCCGCCGCAGCCCGGAAAATAATTGGCACCTGAGTTGCTTCATACATACCCTTGCCGAACCAGCCGCCCCCTTCGCCTTGGATGGCGTCGACAATGTGCATTTTCCGGCTTTCAAATATTTCAGCAACCCTGTTCATGTAATTGGCCCGAACCGAATGGCTAAGGCCTGACCACTCCGGAAAAGCATTTTGTGCGGCGTTGATTGCCGCGGTAACATCTTTTCGATTGCCATTCGGGACAAGCGCCCAGACGGAGCCGTCCGCCGGGTTGTAATCCGGGAAGGTCTCATGTGTTGAGGACCAGTCGCCCCCAATATAAATATTATTGAACATCTTGTTCATGACCGTGTACCTCTCAATTACCGCTTTACTTTAACCATTTTTTCGCCGGTTTTTGATCTTCGGCGTTTATAAATTTCAATTCTGGGTTTCCTGTATACTTCGATAACGGGTCGTATCCCATTCTCACCGCCGGCTGGTACATCAGAGTTAGTATTCTCGTATCTCTCCACTTTGAGTCGCGCATCTCGGGCGGATTGCTCGATCTCTTCAAGCACCCGTTTCAGGGGCTCGCTCGTCTTTGCAACCGTGCCCGATGATGGCACACGGTTTTTGGTGCTCCTTGTTTCCTGTTGTGAGGCTTCGACTTCTACGGCTCTGTTTACCAGTGCCGAGATTTCATCCGGCTGGATCTGCCTGGAAGCAATTTCAGAACGGGAACGGGGTTGCACTCTAATTGCATAGTCCTGCGCCGGACCGGTTAAGGGTTGATCGGGATATTGCTCTTCTTTTTCCATTTCACGAACATTCGACTGACCGGACACAGATGTGCTTGCAGAACCACCCAGATAGGCCTGCTGAACAGCCGGGTCATTCACTAATTTGTCAGCTTCATCCTCTCCCACAATACGCCCGACCTCAAGCAGATAGCCCCGATCGGCAATAGCCAGACTCTGCTTTGCGTTTTGTTCAACGAGCAGAATGCCAACCCCGGTTTTTCTTACTTCTTCAAGAGTTTTGAACAATTCTGAGCACAAAATTGGCGACAAGCCCAGAGACGGCTCATCAAGCATCAAAATAGAAGGCGCAGACATCATGGCGCGGCCAATGGCAACCATCTGCTGCTCACCACCACTCATCGTTCTTACGATCTGATTTTTGCGTTCATGCAGTTTGGGAAACAATGTCAGAATTCGATCGAGGTTGCGACCCTCCGAATCTTTTGCTCTTAGGGGAAATGCGCCTAACTTGAGATTTTCAAGAACCGTCAATTCGCCGAAAATACCCCGTCCTTCGGGAACCAGAGCAAGACCTGTTTCAACAACCTCGTGAGCCGGGAAACTTGTGATATCGACACCTTTTACCAGGATCTGACTTCCACTTTCGGCCTGAACGATACCTCCAATCGCTTTCAGCAAGGTGCTCTTTCCCGCCCCGTTTGCACCCAATATGACAACAATCTCGCCGGGTTCAATTCTGACGGATACCCCGTCCAACGCGTGATGCTGGCCGTAAAAGACCGAGAGATTTTTACACTCAAGCATCATCACCTCCGAGATAGGCCCGAATAACCTCTTCGTCCGCCAGAACTTCTTGCGGCGTACCCTCGGCGATCTTAACGCCACTGTTCATAACGACACAACGATCGCACAAACTGCGAATGGCATCCATAACATGTTCAACGACAATAATTGTGCGACCTTCCTGTCTAAGTTTGTTTATCAGTTCAATACCGATCTGCAACTCAGATGGATTTAGACCTGCAAGCCACTCATCAAGAAGCAAGAGTCGCGGGTTTGACATCAATGCACGTGCGAGTTCGACGCGTTTTTGATCAATGTATGTGAGAGCGGAAATCGGACTGTCCATGGCTTCCGTCATTCCCACTTTATCCAGCATCTCCTCTGCCTGGAATACCAAAGACGGGCCCCAGAGCTTTTGATGGCCGAAAACGCCGCCCGCTTCGACATTTTGGAGTACCGACATTGAATTGAGCATTCGCACAAGCTGGAATGTCCGCGCAACTCCCTGCCGTGAAATAGAATGAGCGGAATGGCCGGAAATACTTTGTCCAAAAAGCTGGATATGACCAGAACTGATTTTCAGTGCGCCTGAAATCAGATTCATCATCGTTGTTTTACCAGAACCGTTCGGCCCGATGAGTCCCAGCACTTCATGCTCGGCGATTTCAAACGACATACCGCTTACCGCAATAAGACCACCAAATCTTTTTGTCGCGTTTTTAACGGAAAGAGCTGAACGAGTGATCATGATCTCCGCCCCCGGATTTGCGGAATGTACTTTTCAATCAGCCCGGCAAATCCGTTTGGAATCGCATAAACAATCAGCAAGAAACAAATTCCCAGCATGAGAGTCGTTTGATTTGGGAATATCGCGGTCAAAAAGTCCCAGGCGAGCATGAACGGAATGACACCGACAATAGGCCCCCATAGTCTTTGAGCCCCTCCCAGCAACGCGGTGATAACGACGATAAATGAAAGCATGGGACTAAAGGCGATACTGGATTCTATATAGCTGAGCCGTGGCGCCAGAAGAGCCCCGACCAGAGTAGCAACTGTGCCGGAAACGATGAACAATATAATTTTGACATAGGCCGTGTTGATGCCACTATGCACAGCGACGACTTCGTCATTACCGATAATCCTCAGGGCAAATCCAAGACGCGACCTGTTGATCCACCATCCGAGCAGATAAACAACGGCCCCTAATATCAGCAATTCCCAGTAAATCATGGGCTCGGTAATATCAGTGAGAACGTAAAGTCCGCTGCTGCTACCCATCGTCGTTTGAACCCAGGTTACAATCTGCCGGATGAATTCTGCAAGTCCAAGCGTGAAAATAACAAAGTACACGCCTGACAGCCGAAGGGTGGCCAGTCCAATCAGAGCCGACAGGATTGCCCCGAGCACACCGGCAATTGCGACCAATCCCCAGTAGGGAACTAATTCAATGCCACCACCTACGACAAACATTCCGATGCCATAGAAGGCACCCGTCGCCAAAGAGATGTAGTGGGTCGGGCCCGAGAACAGGGCCCAGCTCGTCGACAGGACCATATAGGTTGCAATGGTCACCCCGATGGACAACCAGTATCCCGAACCCGCAAAGGGAACCAGTGCGGCCAGTGCAAACAGTATGATCGTGATGGCGAAATTCCTGATTTCACTTCGGGTCACGTCGTTTGTCTCCCGAAGAGTCCCTGGGGTCGAAATAGGAGCACCAGAATAAACAGTAAAAATGCCGCAGCGAGAGTCAGCCCGGGATCGATCAGGGTTGCAACGGCCGTTTCCGCAAGCCCAAGAACAAAAGCTGCGACAATTGTTCCTTTGATTTCCTTGACACCGCCGAGGATGACGATGATCAGAGCCTTCATTGTGAAGACCACGCCGATCGACGCATCGAAGGTATCGAACATGCTGATGAGCGATCCTCCCGCCGCGGTGACAGCCCCGCCCAACGAAAATGCGATCGCCGATGTTTTATCGACATCAATGCCAACGAGCCTGGCGGAATCCGGATTGACGGATACGGCACGCAGTCGCAAACCCGAGCGCGTCTGGCTCAGCCATAAATACAAAACAACCGCCAAAATCGCGGCGCCTAAAAATGCAATGATCCGATTGACACCGTAGGCCTGCCCAAAAATTTCATAGGGAACCTCAAGGTATTCATAATTGAAGTATTCGCCACCGAATATGGCGTGCAGCAGGCCAATGAATATAAAGCTGATGCCAAATGTCGAGAGAATGCTGTCGACTTCCAACTGTCCTTCGGATTTTGCACGGCGAACGAGAGGTTGCAGGAAAACGCGGAAAATTAACCAATTAAGTATAAATGCGGCAGGGGCTAAAACTACAATGGCGATAATCGGATTTACCTGGGCGCCTGTAAACAGCCATAAGGCACCAAATGAACCCGCAACGAGAATCTCGCCATTTGCCAAGTTCATGATTCGGGCGACACCGTATTGAAGCTGAAGCCCCATAGCTATCAGGGCATATGTGCCGCCCAGCAATATGCCGCCAATCAGAATTTCCATGAAAAACCTACAATAATTCTCTCCCGGTGAAGCTAAAGATCACCGGGAGAGCTGTAAATTACCAGTTCGGTTTTTCCTTAATAGGTTTGGCTCCCGGACGCCCTTCCGCGCTCACTCCGTAGAATTTGTCTCCCTGCCACTGCCCCACTGTCCAAAATCTGGCACTGTTCTGGGAATCATATTTGACAGGACCAATAATAGTTTTGAATTCATTGTTCTTGACGTAATCGATAACCGCCTTGCGATCCTTCGACCCCACTCCTTCGATAGCTTGCGCAAGAATTTCAAAACTCGCATATGTGACTGCACTCGCCCAGAAGTCTGCATCTTTACCCGTCACTTCTTTATGACGTTTAAAATAGGCTTGTAATTCAGGTGTATCGGGGTTGATCCCACCTGCACCTAATACACCTTCTGCGGAACCTTTGAATTTTGCCTTAAATGCAGGAAACGCCGTTGCCACCGCTGTGTAGAATGCCTTCACATTCAACTGATTGATCTTTGCCTGCGCTGTCAGGCCGAACGTATCCGGCGGATAGGACCAAGCAACAAATGCATCGGGATTGGCTGCCTTGGCGCCCTTGATGACCGGCGATAGATCCTTTGCACCCAGTGGATAGGATTTGTCATAGACAATCTCAAATCCCGCCTCTTTGAATACCGGACGTGCCGCGGCAGCAAGTTCGATACCAAAGGCGTCGGCAACATTCACCATTGCAATGCGCTTTCCAATTTTTCCTTCCGCTTGCATTTTTTTCAATATGTTAACAACCGAATTGGTGAATGTGGATGTCGACCCGAGCATGAAAAAAATGTTGCTATAACGTTTGGTCAGCGTAGGTATTTTGTCGGTGATCGCAGAAACGGCGAGCTGAGGATATCCAAGTTTGTTAAAAATCGGGGCCGTAGCGAGATTAAATCCGGTGCCGTAGGGCGCCAGGATAAAATCAACTTTGTCCTGGCTGGCCAATCGATTGATATTCTTGATGGCTTCACCGGGATTTGTACGGTCATCATATTCAATAATTTTAATTTTTGCCTGACCGTCCTTGAGCTTCAGTCCCCCCCGGGCATTTACATCATGAGCCCAGAGTTGAACATTGGGCCAATGGGTAACAGCTGCCCCGCCAGCTAGTGGACCTGTCTTAGGTGCGGACGAACCGATTGTGATCGTGTCGGCACGAGATTCCGATCCGATTAGAGCAAAGACTCCCATGGCTGCGGCCAATGTGAGAAATTTAAAAGAACGAATTATTCCCATTTTTTCCTCCCTGGATAATTTATCTGCGAATTCAGAAACTTTAGAATTTTCAGTTAATTCCATTTATCGATATTGATATTCGCGCTTCTCACGACAAATGGTCAAGACCTTAATTTTCACACCTCTCTTATAGAATATTGCACTCCTTTGGGAGCTTCAAATATTCAGCGGATCATAACCAACAAGATCGCCAGCCCCAACATTCTGCAGAATTATTCAAATTCCAAATCCGCCATAGGGCCGGTGTGCTGAATAAAACAAATATCAACCCGGCCCAATACGCCAAAGTCGACATAGGTTTCGTCACCGGGCACAACATGATCAAGACCTGTACAAGTCCCTGTCGCTACAATTTCACCTGCCTTGAGACCGCGATCAAGCCTTGATTGCTGGTTGGCCAACCAAACGAGCA
>JBPCWG010000485.1:0-4095 GCA_051009705.1 Methyloligellaceae bacterium
ATAAGAGAATTTGCCTTTTTCCATAAACGAATTACATTAAACAGTGCAGGCATTGCGATGGATCGGGACCTGCAATTCGCCGCATCTTGGCATTGAAACACATTCACCTGATTCATCCCGGGATTAATCAGGTTTAGACTTTGTCCAGGCAAAGAGCTATGACAGAAGAAGAATAGGGCAGAAGAAGAATAAGGCAGACAGGGAAATGCCGGATATGACGACAACTGACTATACAATTCTGGAACAGGCGGCCGAATGGTTGGACAATGGACAGAATGTAGCCATCGGCACAGTTGTTCAGACATGGGGATCTGCACCGCAACCCACCGGAAGTCAGATTGCGATCGACTCGGAAGGTAATTTCGTTGGCTCCGTATCTGGTGGCTGTATTGAAGGAGCAGTGATAACAGAGGCCCTTGATGTCATGGTAAGCGGTGAGCCGAAACTCATGGAGTTCGGCGTCAGCGACGATCTGGCCTGGGAGTTCGGGCTGGCATGCGGCGGCAAGATTAAGGTTTATGTCGAGCCACTGCTCAGCGAATAGTCTACAGAATTCAGGAGCCTCATGAAGCGATCAACCATTCAGTCCCTCAATGATTTTCGCGCCAGGCGTATTTCGGTTGTCGTAATAAAGAATCTGAATACCGGGGCCGAACAAATCATAGAAGAAAACCGCGACGATGTGCCGGCCACACTCGTAGGAGCTGTTGATGAAGCCTTTCGGACAAATAAGAGTCGGGTCACGGAAATCGACGGAGACGAATGGTTTGTTCAATCCTACGCGCCGGTTCCCAGACTGTTTGTTATCGGGGCTGTCCACGTCACCCAACACCTCGTCCCTATGGCAAACGCGGCGGGTTATGATCCCGTGGTGATAGATCCGCGAACCGCCTTTGCCACTGAAGAGCGATTTAACGGCGTCAATCTGATCGCCGAATGGCCCCAGGAAGTGATCAAGCCGGATATGCTGGATTCCCGTTCAGGCGTTGTTGCGCTCACTCATGATCCGAAGATTGACGATCCTGCACTGGAACTCGCCCTTGAAGCCCCATGTTTTTACATCGGCGCGCTGGGAAGCCGCCGCACTCATGCCACCAGGGTGGAGCGGTTGCAGTCCCGGGGTTTTGATGAACAGAAGATTGACCGTATCCAGGCCCCCATCGGGCTCGATATCGGTGCCCAAGGTCCGGCTGAAATTGCCATATCGATCATGGCCGAAATCACGGCCTGCCTGCGTCTGCGAAAGGATACTCAGGTGTGAAGTTTCGCAAGTGCCCTCTTTCTGAAGCGATAGGCGGACTTCTTACCCACAGCTATTCCTATGTCGACCGGAAATTCCGAAAAGGATATGAAGTCACTTCGGATGATTTGGAAATATTCTCGCAAGCCGGTGTTTCCGATCTTTATGTTGCACATCTGGAAGCCGGGGATATCGGCGAAAACAAAGCCGCAACTGTCGTCGCCGAACATTTTGCAGACGATCAATGTGATATCCGTGACGCGTTCACCGGCCGTGTCAATGTCTATGCGCGCTCCCCCGGTCTCGTAATTATCAATTCGGATCTCGTGCACCGGATGAATTCCATAGATCCCGCTATTACGGTCGCTACTGTCAAACCCTGGTTACCGGTAGAGACGGGACAGATACTGGCGACCATAAAGATTATTCCCTTCGCGGTTGCCGCCAAGTCTGTTGAGAAAGTTGTCGAGCTTGGAACATCTGGCGGACCGGCCATTCGTGTTCAGGCCTTCGGGAGTTTCAACGCCGGACTAATATCCTCGCAAGTTCAGGGGACACAGCAAAAACTGATCGATAAGGGATACCGCGCCATTGATGAACGCCTGCGGCGGTTCGGCAGTTCCCTGACCGCCCATGAGGTATGCGATCACCGGGAAGAAGATATCACGAAACTTATTCTGCGCTATCGGGACCGTGGACATTCTCCCATTTTTATCCTGGGAGCAGCAGCGATCAGCGATGCCAGAGACGTCGTACCACAGGCTCTCGTCGATGCTGGTGGTGAAATTGATCATGTGGGCATGCCTGTTGATCCCGGAAACCTGATGATGCTCGGTCGCCTTGGAGATTCACCGGTTGTGGGTGTGCCCAGTTGTGCCCGTTCTCCGGCAGAAAATGGCTTTGACCTTGTTCTGCACCGGTTGCTCGCGGGACTGGAAGTTAAACCATCTGATATTGCCGCCATGGGAGTGGGGGGACTGTTGGCGGACACTCCCCTCAGAACCCAGGCGCGGACACGCAGGGCAGGCAATCGGAAACAGGAGAAACGATCCCCCGCAATCACGGCTGTCGTGCTCGCTGCCGGACAGTCGACGCGCATGGGCAGAGAAAATAAACTCCTTGCTGAAATTGCTGGAAAGAAAGTCCTGCAACGGGTTGTTGATGCGCTTGTCGGTGCCGGTATCACGAATATTGTCGTTGTCGTCGGACACGAGGCTTCGGTCGTAAAAGCTTCGCTCGCCTCTTATGCGGTCAAATGGGTGGAAAATCCCGATTATGCCCAAGGGTTGAGTACGTCTCTGAAAAAAGGTGTCCTTGAGGTGTCCCCGGAGAGTGAGGGTATTCTTGTCTGCCTGGGGGACATGCCAATACTGACTGCTTCTCACATTACGAAACTTGGTGATGCTTTTGTTGAAGCGGGACCCGACGCAATTATTGTTCCCAAATTCAACGGTAAGCAGGGCAATCCCATTCTCTGGTCACGAACCTATCGCGACGAGCTTCTGAGCCTGTCAGGTGATATTGGTGCAAAATCCCTCATCCAACGCCACGAAGAGCAAGTCGTTGACATTGATTTTATCGATGAAGCTGTGGTGACTGACGTAGATACGCCGGGAATGCTCGAGGAAGTTCGCGAAAAACTCGTGTCAAAGCCATGAATTTTTATATTATCAAATTTGTTTTCTCATTGTGATATTTGCTTGAGTTTTTATCGATATTTTGCAACAATTCTGAAAAATTCGCGCAAGGTATGAAAAATGGTCGAGTCACGGGCTTCCCTGGTAGAAGAATCTTCCCAAACGTCCTCCAATCCCAACGGTTTTCAATCGCAGAACCCGGATTCGAAGTCTGCAACAAGCAACGGCAGCGGTAAGTCACGCCGGACAGTGCAGTCGGTTTCCCGGGCCCTGGATATTCTGGAAGTGCTGGCGGAATCCGGTTCGGATATGAAACTGAACGAAATTTCGACGCTAACCAATCTCAATGTCTCAACATGTCATCATCTGCTGACAACTCTCGCGGAACGGGGCTATGTCAGCCAGAATCCGCGCGGACGTACTTATTTTGTCGGCAACCGCATTGTTGAACTGTCGCTCTCCAAGTCTCGGCATCAGAATTTGGTTGATCTGGCATTGGAAGATCTAAAGACCCTCAACCGCAATACGAAAGAAACTATTTGCCTTGCGGAAATGCGGGGATACAGCCTGACCACATTGTTAACCATGGAATCCCCGCACCCGGTTCGTGTGGGAACTGATGCCGCGGGTCGATCCAATGCGTTACACGCGACAGCAATCGGAAAGGCGATACTCGCCTGGTTACCGGAAGCTGAAATTGCCCGGGTGGTCGAGGAAAATGAGCTTCATCGGTTTACGGAACACACGATTACCGACATCGAAAAACTTTTCGACAATTTACGCCATGTCCGGCGCAACGGATATGCCATAGATCGGGAAGAATATCAGCATGGCGTAATGTGCATCGGCACGGCCATCCGCAATTATACAGGTGCGGTATTGGGGTCGGTCGGATGCTGTCTGCCGGTTATGCGGGCCAATCCAGACTATCTGGAACGAATTCGTTTCAACGTCATGCGTTGTGCCGCAACCATTTCTGAGAAACTGGGTCAATCCGATAACTAATCGGCCAGAAAACACTCATTGTTATATTCTATCAAGTGCACGGGATAACCAGGACGAGGTAAAAATGCCCATAATTTCCAGTCAAAAATTGTCCAGCAAGGGCGCCAGAATTATGTTGGAAGCGTCGATTAAAAAAGCAGAAGAATTCGGTATTGCAGCCACAGTTGCCATTGTCGATGCAGGCGGGCATCTGCTTCTCCTCGAACGTATGGA
>JBPCWG010000486.1:0-3453 GCA_051009705.1 Methyloligellaceae bacterium
GCGAAGTACATGAACTTGGAGAGATCAAAGCTCGGTGGCTTCACCACCCAATTTAAAACTTCCGGGCCCATGTTTCCAAACAGGAGATTGTAACCATCAGCATCTGCGAGTCCCATATACTTTTCATAACCAACTCGTCCAGCGGCACCGGGATAGTAAGCGCCTTCAAAATTCACACCCAGTTTGGATTTCCAGATACTGGTAAATGCACGCAAATTCCGGTCAGCCCCACCGCCTTCGCGAGTGGGAACGAAAACACTTATGTTACGCTCCGGATATTTCGCTGCAAATGCCGATGAAGCCGGCAAGAGCCCCGATAGAGCTGCTGTTGAGGCCGCACCGGCCAGAAATGATCTGCGCGTCGGAACTATCAATCTAGTCATGGTTTCCTCCTGGAACTTGCTTTAGAATTTCTCAATTGATTGTTGACGATCTGTCAAATCGTACGCCCACAATGGATATGTTTACGTACTCTACATGGCCAACATATTTATCAATTGATCTTCAATTTTATTGACTTGGACCAATCATGTCTCAATAAGTATGCCATAGAATGATAGGAATGAAACTTCAAAATTTCTCGACTCCCGAATAAAATTTCATTTCGCTAATTGCATACGACTTAATTAACCAGGAACTAAGAGGAACAGCTTGTCTATGTCTTATGTTTTTGAGCCACCTGCACAACCCAGTTTGAAAATTCAGGATTCTGACAAACTGTTTCCGGTGCATCGAATTTATTGTGTCGGTCGAAATTATGCGGACCATGCTCGTGAAATGGGTCACGACCCGGATAGAGAACCACCCTTTTTCTTTCAAAAGAATCCAGACACTCTAATCCCTGATGGTGCCACTTTTCCTTACCCCGGCAAAACTTCCAATGTTCATTTCGAAATCGAACTTGTTGTTGCCCTGCACAAAGGCGGTTCCGATATCAGTGTCGAATCCGCAAACGATCATGTGTACGGTTACGCCGTTGGTATCGACATGACGCGCAGAGATCTCCAGGGCGAAATGAAAAAAATGGGTCGACCTTGGGAGATTGGGAAAGCTTTCGAAAAATCCGCGCCTTGCGGTCCGATCATTGAAAAGAGCGCGACCGGGGAACTGACACAGGGTCGCATCTGGTTGAATGTCAATGATGAGATCCGTCAGGACGGAAATATTAACCAGCTCATATGGAATATACCGGAAACAATTTCCTATCTATCCGGTTTGTTTGAACTGGCACCGGGGGATTTGATTTATACGGGAACTCCCGCAGGCGTGGGAGCTGTCGATCGCGGTGATGTTATGCATGGCGGAGTTGACGGAATTGGCGAAATCAGAATTCCTGTGGAATAAAGACAATTAGCATGTGTGCCGGCCCGGCTAACTGCAAAATTATCGGGCCGGTGCCAATTCAACCTTGCTCACCCAGTAATAGCGTGAAATTTGACGCACATCCTCCGGCTTCACGCGAAATACGGTAGTGGTCGTTCCCTCGGTTCCGCGAATACTTCCAGCATCCTGATAAATACCCATGTGAAATTCTTCCGGCGGAAATTCCGTCGTGATACGGATATTGATGCGTTCCGCACCGCTTGCGAGCTCCTTGGCAAGAGCCGGTGTTATTCTGTCAGGCGCGGATACATATCCGTAACCGATATAGAGACCGACAAGAATAGCAACAACGAGGAAAAATCTTATGTCTCTTCGATTGTACCAGCGCCGCCGACGCGCAATTTTTTCAGCTAATTCGTTTTGACGTCCCTGTTCTACGTCGGCTTCCATACGAGACCCCATCTTTGAATTGTCCATTTTTCCATCGGCATTAACAGATATCGATCGGTCGCCATGAAAATGACCGATATGATGATCACGCCAAGGAAGACTTCTTCAATTTTAAACTCGGCAGCCGATGTGAAAATCATGAACCCAAGTCCGCTATCGCCACCGATCATTTCGGCAGCGATCAATGCCCGCCAGCCAAAGCCCATGGCCATACGGCATCCTGTTATGATGCTGGGCATAGCACCGGGAATGTAAACCTGGGTTATAACATCCCAGCGTGAACCTCCCATTGTCAGGACGCTTTGTTCAAATACCTTGGCAACACCTCGTACCCCCAGCATCGTATTGAAGAACAGAAGCCAGAAGATGGTATTGAGCATAATGAACAATGTCGTTTGCCAGCCAATACCGAACCAAACGATGGCCAGCGGAATCCAGGCAATTCCGGAAATCGAATTGAAAAAAATTCCGATGGGTTCAAGAAATTTGGATAGTGTCCGGTTCATCCCGGCAATCACACCAAATGCAATTCCCAAAGGCAATCCGATTACCGCCGCCAGAATGACCCGGCCGATGCTGGAAAAAATATGTGTCGTCATCAGGCAGGAATTGTCCAGTGCAAAGGCCGCGGCCACACCTTCACAATCCTCCTGCAGGGTAAATATCGCCTCCCAAACCGAGCCGCTGGTCGGGATATAAACCGGCTCCAGCCAGACAAAATAGGAGTTCATCTCCCACAGGACAATGAGGATGATAAATGGAATTGAACCCAATATCCATTGTCGGAGTCTTTGGCGCCCTATTTTTCGCTGCAGTGCGACCGATAGATCATGAAATATGCTCATCGCTGCACCAGCCCCCATCTCTCGATGGTCTCGCTTTCAAAGGGACGCAGGACATAATGGTCAAGAACAATCCATGTCAGGCCGATCATGACCATACCAAGGATGACACGAGCAGTATTGTCTCCATCCTGAGCGGAAAAGATCATCCAACCCAGCCCTTCTCGGCCAGCGAGCATTTCCCCGGCAATCACGGCACGCCATCCGAAACCGATACTCAAACGCATGCCGGTCGCGATATGCGGCATGGCGCCAGGAACGAGAACATCTTTGATGATCTGCCATCGCGATGCGCCGAGTGTCCGGGCCGCTTGAATAAACCTGATCGGGACTTCGCGCACGCCTGACAGAACGTTAAAAGCAATTGGAAAAAAGGCTGTGTAGAGTATAACCGCCAACACCGTTGTATCGCTGTTGCCCCACCAAATAACGAGGATGGGAAAAAGGGCGATACCTGAAACGGACTGGAAGAAGTTGAGGATGGGATAAAACATATCGGCGACAGTTCGATTAAGCCCAACCGCCAGTCCGAAAGGAATGCCAACGATAATTCCGATAAAACTGCCGAGAACCAGCCGAATCATCGTATCGCCGAAATAACTCGGCAATAATCCCTTATAAATCATATCGACGGATGAAAGGCCGACGACCATGGGAGAGGGTAGATAGCGTGCCGGATTGGCAATTGTTGCTGATATAAACGACCAAATCAGCAAGACAACCGCGATCAGAATGACCAAATTCATGGCATCGATTCTAATGATCTGCCGCCACAGTTGCGCAAGTGTCGACCGTCGTCCCGCAGCTTCGGAAATCGATCTATCCGTATTCGTCACCG
>JBPCWG010000487.1:0-4670 GCA_051009705.1 Methyloligellaceae bacterium
CGTATATGGGGAGGGACAGCCCTGGCAGATGCCCATGGGCCAGGCCGTGCGGCCTGTCCTGGAAGCCATGGGGGTGCTCTGCTTCGATGTCACCCGGCCGGAAGAGGTGCAGCCGGCGGTCGAGAACGCCCTGACCCTCGCTTACCGCACCAATTCCCGGACTGCCATCCTGCTGACCCAGCAGCTCATTGGCGCCAAGAAGTTCACGGCCTGAAAGAGAGAGGAACGATCATGGAAGAAAGTAATCGCCCCTTGCTGGAACGCCGATCCGCCGTCGCCGCCCTGTTGCAGGATATTGATGATAATTTTCTCGTCGTCGCCAGTGTCGGTACGCCGACGTTGGATGTCGCTGCCGCCCGCGAACGTCCGCAAAACTTTTATGTGCGCGGGGCCATGGGCACCGCATCGAGTGTCGCCCTCGGCCTGGCGCTGGCGCAGCGGCAGAAACGCGTGCTTGCGGTTCTGGGCGACGCGGAACTTCTGATGACCGCCGGTTCCCTGGCGACAATTGCGGTGATGGCGCCGGAAAATCTCAGCCTGATCGTGATTGACAATGAACGTTACGGGGAAACCGGCCTGCAAATCGCTGCCACGGCTTTCGGCGTCGATATCGCCGGTATGGCCGCGGCCGCTGGCTTCTCACCGACGGCCGAGATCCGCAGCTCGGGTGAGCTTGAAAGCGCCCGTGACGCCATTCTCAAGGGCCCGGGCCCGTCCCTTCATGTGATCAAGGTCCGGCCGGAAAAGCCGGAGAAAGTGCCCCTGCCTTATGACGGGGTTTTTCTCAAGAACCGGTTTCGCCAGGCGCTTTTTGGAGACGATGGGATAATTTGAGGATCCCCCGGAATGCGAGGCGTTCCATGGGGCGGCTTTAGCGCGACAGGTGGTATGCTCCAGGTTCCAGGGGTCAGTTCCGCCGCCAGGAGATTTTCTCGCCGCGCCGGGGAAGAACTTCATTGCGCAACACGCCGATTTTTTCCGCCTCCAGTTCCACCACATCACCTTCCTTGATCCAGCGGTCGATCTCAAAGCCGCACCCCTGGTTGACGGTGCCCGAACCGAAGACATCGCCGATGTTGAGCCGTTCATCCTGAGCCGTGTAGGCGACCATTTCTGGGAAACTCCACTTCATGGCTCCCGGAGACGATGAGGCCCAGACCTCGTCATTGACGACAACCTGCATCGCCAGGTTCGACGGATCGCCAAGTTCGTCCGGTGTCACGATCCACGGCCCCAGTACCCAGGCGAAATCCTTGCCTTTGAAGGGGCCGGTATTGTTGCGCATCTCGCCGCGCTGGGTATCGCGGGCGGAAAAATCATTGAGAAGGGTGTAGCCGAGAATGGCGTTTTCCGCCTGGTCAAGTTCAATATCCTGGACCTCTCGGCCAATTATCGCAGCAATTTCAAGCTCGTAATCCATTTTTTCCGTATAGGCGGGCCAGCGGACCGGATCGTCATGGCCATAGAGCATGGTCGGATTTGCCTTGAAGGCCATCGGCGCTTCATACCATTCCTCGGGAATGGCGATGCCCATTTTGCCGAACGTATTCTGCAGATGATCCTCGAATGCCGCGAAGTCGCGGATGATATCCACCCGGGTCACGGGCGGGCGCAGGGTCACGTCGGCGAGGTCAAAGAAGAGTTGCTCGCCGTGCACGCCTTTGGCATCCGGGTGTTTCAGGGCCCAGTCGAGGATTTCCTGCAGCAGTCCCAGATCCGTCTCATGAATTTCGGCAAAAGATCTCAGGTTCGCAGGGGCCAGCGCCCGGGCCCGCGCCGCTGCAGTCAGGTGCCCGCTATCGGCGAGCATGGCGCCACAGGCGGAATTTACATCGACAATTCGACCGCGTCCTGATCGCGAAGCTGAAACGGCCTCGGCGCCGCCGCCGTCAAGGAGGACGATGCCGAAACGGTCGAAGGGGCCGACCGGGGTCTGAACCTGGAATGTTGCAAGTTTCATGTGATTGTCCTTGATTGATTCTGGAACTGGAAACAGGGTGTGTGCGAGCGTGCGTGCGAGAGCGATTGATGGTCCGGACCCGGTAACCGCTCATGGAAGCGGAACCCGTATTACTGTGCCTCAGCCCCGGTTGAGTCAATAATAATCTGGCAATGATGGGAGATGGGCGTACGCAGCGTCAGGCTTCTCTGCCGGTAATCTTGTTGATCTCCGATGCGCGCACCAGTTCCAGTTCCCGGAAAATGACCACCCGGCACAGGCCTTCGAGTTTGGAAAATGCCTGATGGATTTCGCCGGACACCGCAGAGGAGCCTTCATGCAGAATGCGCGAACGCATCCGGTCCACTTCGGCGCAGTCCTTGAGAATTTTTTCCCGTTCCTCGAGATTTTTACCAATGAGATAGGCGCACCTGTTGGTCAGGAGCTTTGTCTGGTCCATGTGGTCCGACTTTTGTTTTTCACCCAGGAGAATTTCCAGGCAGATGGTTCGCTGGACATAGGATTCGACAATGTCGTCATGGGCATAGCTGTTGAAAAACCATTTCGCGGCCCGCAGGATCCGGGCATAGCGTTTGGGGTCTTCAAATGGAAAGGAGGCAAAGGCGATTTTGCGCATGGCTTCCTTGGTATCATACTCGCCCTTATGGCTGCGCCCCGACCTGTCGACGACAATCTTCGAAAATACGTGGGTAAACTCCGGCGAGGTTTCGATCCAGAAGCGGGGAACGACTTTCTTTCTGTTGTTTTCGTAGACGAGATGCTCAAAATTCGGTGGTGTCGTCATCAGGCCGGGCAGCATGCGATTGTCGATGCGGAACAGTTTGATGGCGATGAGCAGGCCGATAAAGGCCCGGAAATAGATATTGAATTTTACGAACGCGTGACTGACGCCATATTCCCCGATGAAACCGGATTCCCTGAATTCCAGATAGGTGCTGTCCCTCTGCCACT
The DNA here is from genome assembly GCA_051009705.1 of Methyloligellaceae bacterium. GTDB lineage: Bacteria > Pseudomonadota > Alphaproteobacteria > Rhizobiales > CAYWUX01 > JANQOC01. The sequence goes on from JBPCWG010000487.1 coordinate 2,912, forward strand.
CGGGAAAGTAATTGCTCACCGGTCACAATGATCCCCCCGGGCTGATGCGGCGGCGATGGGACCTGTGTGGTACCGGCAGAGGCGCTTCCTCTTCGATCAGGTAATTGCCGGGGATCAGGCTCAGATTCGGGGCAAAGGACTGCCGTGTCGCAAATTCGGAGAAACATTCCTTCAGTGACGGTCCGAGGGCCGTGACGATGTGATATTTCTTCGGCAGCCTGTTGAACTGGTCCACCAGCTTATCAGCCCAGAACCCGATATCGTTGAATCGCTCGAGTTCCGTGAGTTTGACTTTGCCCCGACTATATTCGTAGTGGTCGCGAATTTCCGTTTCCAGGGTCGATTTGACAAAGGAAACGAAGGGCAGGGCTCCGAGTGTTTCCTTGATGTTCTTGTGCAGCGGTCCGTTCTTGGTGAACGCGTCTTCCGCGACAAGCAACCGGATCATCGATTTCGAAACAATCTGAAAATTGTTTTCGACAATGATGTCCCCAAGGGTTTCGTGCAGAATTTCTTCAAGATGACGCTTAAGCAGCGTATCCAGGCCCAGAGTCATGAATTGCAACCCGCGAGAAGTGAGCTTTAAACGAACGAGTTATAAACAGGTGAGCTTTAATCAATGTATGTTTTAAAAATTGAATAAAAATTCAAATCCCATGCGATCATTCATAATCTTTATTCCAACCGGCCTTCAAGTCAACCGGGGCGGGGTGCACTTTTTCATGTCCGAATATGCGGAAAGCTAAGGCGAGTCACCCATGACGCTTTTGGGTTACAAAATTTTTGGTATGCCTTGTGCCGCAACTTCCATGGTGCAGATCACATACATGGTGCAGATCACATACAGGCCCGCACGGGAGGCAATGTCGCCGGGCAATTGTCGAACCCATCAAATTTTGATTGTTGAATGCTATACGCTGGAACCGGAAATGAACTTGCGGAAGCTATCCATTGCGGATCCGTAAAAAATTGCGCTGGGGTCTGAAAAGCCATTGAGTTTATAAATGTAAACGTTTACAATGCTGCGACCCTGAGGACGTAAGTCCACTCATCACGGGTTCGGTGCAGGCCCGCCCGACCCCATAATTCAGAAGACGAAACAGTCCTCATGTCCTATGACTACATCATAATTGGCGCCGGATCGGCCGGGTGTGTACTGGCCAACCGCCTGTCGGAAAATCCGAAGCATCGGGTCCTGCTGCTTGAGGCCGGCGGCAGGGATTCCAATCCCTGGATCCACATTCCCGTCGGCTATTTCAAAACCCTGCACAATCCGAAAACCGACTGGTGCTACAAATCCGAGGCCGACCCGGGTCTGAACAACAGGGCCCTGGACTGGCCCCGTGGCAAAACCCTCGGCGGCTCCAGCTCCATCAACGGACTTCTTTACATTCGCGGCCAGAAACAGGATTACGACCAGTGGCGCCAGTTCGGAAATGCCGGCTGGAGTTACGACGATGTCCTGCCCTTCTTCAGGAAATCGGAACGCCATGAACTCGGCGACAGCGATTATCACGGCGGCGACGGCGGCCTGTCCGTGTCCCTGATGCGCGCCCGCCGGGATATTTGCGAGGCATTCATCGACGCGGCGGTGGAAATGGGGGTTCCCCGTTCCGATGATTTCAACGGCGCCCGCCAGGAGGGGGCCGGATATTTTCAGCTCACCGCCCGCAACGGCCTGCGCTGTTCCGCCGCCACCGCCTTTCTGCGTCCGGCAAAAACCCGCAGAAATCTCGAAATCCGGACCGGTGCCCACACG
>JBPCWG010000488.1:0-5756 GCA_051009705.1 Methyloligellaceae bacterium
AGAGTGAAGATCGGCAGAAAGGCATTCATGTAGACACCGGCATGAACCGCCGGTGCAAATTCGAAACCTGAATAAATTAATAGCTGGTAGGGTATGCCCGCCAGAAAGGTAAGGACCGCAATACGCGTCCAGCTCAGAGTTCGCCATGGCTTGAAAATGAGAAGAACAGGTATCGACAAGGTGCCTGCGATGCCGAAACGCAGAGTCGTTATGTCGTAGACTGTGAGCGGAGAAAGGGCGCCAATACGACTGACGACCATCCAGCTCGACCAGATCATCACAACGATCGCCGCCGATCCGTAACCTATGGTCTTGTCGCTCAGTTCCGGCGAATTTAAAAAACGAAACGTCATATGTCTGAATATTCCGACCGGGAAAATCAGCCTGTCCTCAGGCGATATCTTCCCGAATCAACAGGGATCAGGATTTTGAAATACGCCGGCGCTTAATTTCCTCAAAGGTTATGGAATTGTCTTTGTCACCATCGCCGTGTTTTTCGCAGGCTTCCAGGAGTTCGATCAGCATCGACGCCATGGGCAGTTGCTGCTCATGCATCTCCGCCTGCTTGCGGATGATACGAAAATCTTTCAGATGCTGGACAACTTTGCCGACGGTTGTGAAATCCTGCTGCACCATTTTTTGACCTTTGATATCCATAATCTGGGAATAGGCGGCGGATGCCTTGGCAATTTCCAGGAAATTTTCAAGATCCAGTCCAAGCCTGTCGGCAAACACCAGCCCTTCCGCCAGCCCGACACGATTGAGCCCGAGAATATGATTGATTGCCAGTTTGGTTTTGGTGCCGGTTCCGGCCGGACCGGTGTAGGATTGGCGGGGATATATAGCGTCTAGGACCGGCTGAACGGTTTCGATAGCCTGTTTGTCACCGGCAATCAGTCCGAGGCCGTCGCCATTTTGAACCTGAAGACTGGTACCGGACACAGGTGTATCGAGAAACCGGACACCTTTGTCGGCCACACGCTCCGCCAGCTTTTCGAGGACGTCCGGTTCGGCTGTTATTGTTGAGAGAACAATTTTTTCAGCTGCCCTGTCGCCAAAACTGTCAATGAGTCCGCCTTTTTTCTCCATGACTTCTTCCACCTGGGCGATGGTCATGACAGCCATGAGGATGGTGTCGCAGCTTTCACCGATTTCGGCGAGCGAACCGGCGACCGAACCGCCGGCTTCCCTGAGCGCATCACAACGCTCGGACGAAACATCAATTCCGAGAACATCAAAATTTGCATCCATCAAACGCCGGGCAAACGCCGATCCCATCAACCCAAGACCAATGATTCCGATTGTGCCTGACACGATTTTGTACTCCCGATTGGCGTTTGTGAATTTGCTTCTGATGTTTTTTTGGCAAACTAGAATTCAGGATGTTTGTAAGTAAAGCCGCTGCGCTTGTATACAGCACTGGCATATTTAATTTGTTTGGGCCATACTTTATGCCAACTTGCGCAGCAAACTTGAGGAGTAAGTTCCGAAACCGGTAACCGAATTGCCATGACCCAGGATTTGATTTGTATCAGAAACGCTTCGGAAAATGATGCGCCGCAGATCTCCGAGATCCACGAGACCTCCTGGCGACTGGCCTACCAGGGAATGCTGCCTCATCTTGCCTTGGAAAAATCAATTGCGCGGCGGGGTCCGGGCTGGTGGCAGTCACAGCTTCAGCGGAGCAAGTCAACTCTGGTGCTGGAAATGCATGGAGAGATTGGCGGTTATGCGACAATCGGGCGCAACCGTGTTACCAGGCTTCCTTATCATGGTGAAATTTACGAACTGTATATGAAGCCGACCTACCAGGGACTGGGACTCGGGAGTCGATTGTTCAATGCCGCCAGGCGAACTCTCGAATCCAGGGATGCCTCGAATATGATTGTCTGGGCCCTGAAGGATAATTCCGCGGCCTGTCGTTTTTACGAAGGATTGGGTGGACGGCCCGTTGCCGAACAGAACGAGAAATTCGGCGCTGAATTGTTTCGAAAAATCGCCTTCGGATGGGCCGTAACCTGAACCTGAGCCGTTAACCTGGACCGTTTGGAAAATTAGGCGGACACTTTTTCCGATTTAGGCGCGTTTTTTATGACCACCGAGTACGCATAGTTGATGGCCTGGGTCATCGCATTGAGGTATTCCACGATCTCGGCTGGCGGATCAACGGCCATGAACCGGTCCGGATGATATTCCTTTGACTTCGAATGAAACGCCTTTTTGATTTCAGCCTCGCCCGCATTCGCTGCGACGCCGAGAATGGTATAAGGATTTTCGCTTTCGCGCTTGCGTGAATCCAGCGCCTTGACCTTTGGCACACCAAGAATTTCAAGAGTGCGGATTTTACCCGTGGCAATAAATGATTTGTCGCCTTCCTCGGACAAAAAATTCAGGAAAGGACCGCAGGAACTTAACAGATCTGTAAAATCAGACAATTTCGGAATTAGGATCGATCCCTCGGCCTTGGTTCCGTCATCATAAATTATGCGAACAGGTATGGCACGGGTTTCGGACTTGTAACTCTGGTTGTTAGATAGCATATCTCTGTTCTCTCAAAATTAAATTGGGCTAAATACCGACGACTTAACATTTTAAAAATCGAATGTATCTTGGGCGAAACTGTTTAATTAATTGTTTCTTGATGCCCTTTGATTTATGTGTCAGTCGAATTCGGTTATTTCCAATATTTCGGTATCTGCAAAATTAATTCCAACTCGACTGTGGCTTGGTACAATGACTCTACGCAATATTGCTATTATCGCGCATGTTGATCACGGCAAAACAACCCTGATTGATGCCATATTGAAACAAAGCGGCGCACTTCGGGACAATCAGCGCGTTAACGAACGGGCTATGGATTCCAACGATCTCGAGCGGGAACGGGGCATTACCATCCTTGCCAAGTGTACATCCGTGACCTGGGGGGACACACGCATCAATATTGTCGACACCCCCGGCCACGCCGATTTCGGTGGTGAGGTCGAGCGTATTCTGAATATGGTCGACGGCGCCATTGTTCTGGTGGATGCGGCGGAAGGTCCCATGCCGCAAACCAAATTTGTGGTTTCCAAAGCATTAAAGATCGGCCTCCGGCCAATCGTTGCCATTAACAAAATCGACAAGCCGGACGAACGTCATGACCAGGTCCTGGACGAAATCTTTGACCTGTTCGCGGCCCTGGATGCCGATGAGGAGCAACTGGATTTCCCGGTTCTCTACGGTTCCGCCAAGGAAGGCTGGATGGCGAAGGAGCCCGAAGGGCCGAAAGACGATTTGTCAGCGCTGTTCGATCTGGTGATCGATCGTGTCGAAGAGCCACGGGTTGAAACTGAAGGCCCTTTCAAGATGCTGGTTTCGACACTGGAATATGATCCCTTTCTTGGTCGCATTCTGACGGGCCGCATATCGTCGGGCTCGGTCGTGCCCAATGCCCATATCAAGGCCCTGTCCCTCGACGGTGAAACCGTTGAGACGGGTCGCATTTCCAAGGTACTCGGATTTCGGGGACTCAATCGTGAATCCATCGATGCCGGCCACGCCGGCGACATCGTTGCACTGGCCGGACTGTCGGTGACCAGCGTTTCGGACACGATCTGTGAACCGGCAGTTACAGAGCCACTGCTCGCCGACCCGGTTGATCCGTCAACACTGACGATGACATTCCGCATCAATGACGGACCGCTCGCGGGAACCGAAGGCAGCAAGGTCCAGAGCCGGGTGATCCGTGAACGCCTCCTCAGGGAAGCGGAAGGAAACATCGCTCTCAAGATCGCCGAGACCGAAGACAAGGACGCCTTCGATGTATCGGGACGCGGCGAGCTGCAACTTGCCATCCTGATTGAAACCATGCGCCGGGAAGGTTTTGAACTTACGGTGTCGCGGCCGCGGGTTATCATTCGACAGGATCCGGAAACCGGGCAGAACCTCGAACCCATCGAAGAGGTGATCATCGATGTGGATGAAGAATTCTCCGGCGTTGTGGTGCAGAAGCTTTCGGAGCGCAAAGCCACCCTTGCGGAAATGAAACCCTCCGGCGGTGGTCGCCAGCGCTTGATCCTTCATGTTCCGACCCGGGGCCTGCTCGGCTATCACGGGGAGCTGCTCTCCGACACGCGCGGGACGGCGATCATGAACCGGGTCTTCCATGGCTGGCAACCCTACAAGGGAAATATTCCGGGCCGCCGCAATGGAGTACTGATTTCCAATTCCCTGGGCGAAGCCGTGGCCTATGCGCTGTTCAACCTCGAAGACAGGGGTCCGCTCATGATCCATCCCCAGGCCAAGGTCTATGAAGGCATGATCGTCGGTGAACACACGCGCGGAAACGATCTGGCGGTAAACGTCCTCAAGGGCAAGAAACTCACAAATATTCGCGCTGCGGGCAAGGACGAGGCCGTTGTGCTAACACCGCCCCTGAAGATGACCCTGGAAAAATCCCTAGCCTACATCAATGATGATGAACTGGTGGAAATTACGCCGGATTCCATTCGCCTGCGCAAGAAATTTCTCGATCCTCATGAGCGCAAGCGCGCGGAGCGGCGTGCGGAAAACGCAGTCTCCTAAGGAATTTTCGGCTCCCCTGATAAACCGACGGGATCTTCCGCCTTGCCAATAAACAGGCTGTCGGGTTATCCAGTGCTCGACAGAAAACAGGAAACCATGTCCGATGGAAACGTTCAGAATTGCAGTTATGGGAGCGGCAGGCCGCATGGGCCGGTCGCTGATACAGTCCCTTCACGAAAATCCGGCGACTGAAATTGCCGGCGGGACTGAGCCGGAAGGATCGGCATTTGTCGGCCAGGACCTCGGCGAACTTGCCGGCATTGGTCCCATAGGCGTCGCCATAACCGACGATCCGCTGCCGCTGTTCACCGACATTCACGGTGTTGTCGATTTCACCACACCGGAAGCGAGCCTGAAATGCGTGGAGCTCGCGGCCCAGGCACGCATTGTCCATGTTCTCGGCACGACGGGCCTCAGTCCGGAAGACGATGAAAAAATTCTGGCCGCCGCCCGCCATGCCCGCATCGTCAAGGCGGGAAATATGAGCCTCGGCGTCAATCTGCTGACAGCGCTGACCAAGCAGGTCGCCAAAGCCCTCGACGAGGATTTCGACATCGAGATACTGGAAATGCACCACAAGCATAAGGTGGATGCACCGTCCGGGACAGCTCTCATGCTTGGCGAAGCCGCAGCCGAAGGCCGCGATATTCCCCTGGATCAGCATTCGGTTCGCTCCCGTGACGGCCATACCGGTGCTCGCACAAAGGGAGAAATCGGATTTGCGACCCTGCGCGGCGGCAATGTGGTCGGAGAACATTCGGTCATCTTCGCGACGGAAGGCGAACGCATCGTACTCAACCATATCGCAACCGACCGGGGCATATTCGCCCGCGGCGCCGTCAAGGCTGCTGTCTGGGGCCAGGACAAGTCTCCGGGACTATATTCCATGTTCGATGTTCTCGGAATTGAGAATTAGTCACAGTTCGGATATTTGCCTTCCTAGTGTCCGGAATTTTGCGGCTGCATGCTTGAAGTGCGGCCCATCTCCCAGCCGATGATCGCTTTTTTGCGGGTCAGGCCCCAATGATAACCGCCGAGCTCACCGCCCTTCCGCAGCACCCGATGACAGGGAATGACAAAGGAAATGGGATTTCGCCCTACTGCCGATCCGACGGCACGGGCCGCCTTTGGCGACCCCACATGTTCGGCGAGGTCCGAATAGGTGACGGCGCGGCCGACGGGAATTTGCACCA
>JBPCWG010000489.1:0-6226 GCA_051009705.1 Methyloligellaceae bacterium
GCGTATACCTCCAGGCGGTGGGGGCCAGGGGGAATTTATGGCAACGATTATTGAACTTCGTGATCATGCGCAAACGCGTGCAGAGCGGCAATCCTTGTTCGTGGAAGTGGATCGATCTAGAAGCGCGGAAGTTATCATCTTTCCGGGCGTCCGCATCGATCACTATGACGACCTTGACGACGGGGGCAAAGACAGGATCGGACGATCCGGCTCACGCTCCCGCGCCAAAGGAAAATCCTAGTCCCTTAGCTATGGGGCCAGGAATGAGGCCAGCAATGAGCTCAGGGAACCGCAGGCAAACAACGGGCGCTTCGGGCTGCCAGCGGACATGTGTCCAGCGCGGCGCGTCGCCTGTCACCGGATTTGGTCGCGTCTTAATTAGCCGGGCCTGGCTGGTCGCCGGGCTTCTCATTCTGCCTGCCTGTTCCGGTGATGGAAATTACTATTACAAGGGCGACTTCGGACGACCGGTCAAATCCGAGCTGGTGGAAAAAACGCGGACCCAGATCGGCAACGGCAAGCGCTATGTCGATCGCCATGTGAACCGGCTGATCGACAGTGATCGCGAACATTATCCCAAGGTTTCAAAATACGCGCTGACGAACGAGGAACTGGCGTTGCGGGAAGAAGCCGTTCACTTCGAGGTGCCGACACCGGAGCTCGCCTTTCAGGATCGCATGAAATCCCTGCAGCCGGTCAAGGACGGCGTAAGGCGCATCAAGAAAAGGCTGGATATCAACCGCGAGGAACGGCCCCTGAGCCGACCTTACCGACCGGCGCGGCTCACCGATATTGACAAATCCCTGCACACGGACATGGGCGCCCTGAAACGCTTTGGCCAGGCGGCGGTGAGCGTCATTGATATGGATTTTGCCCGCGAGGCGACGCTGACGGATCATGGCCCGGACTTTTCCGATTACGACCGGCGCATGACGGTTTCGCGCATCCGCGATAATCGCCGAATCATCGCCGATGCCTTTGTCGCTCTCATGGAGCGGGTCGCGGATTATGATTACGGGCTCGACCGCATTCGCCTGGATAATCCCGGGGAGAACACACGGCAGGTGGAAGCCCGGCTCGACCGTTTCAAGGACCGGATCACGACCCTGCATATCACCCTGCGCCGGCAGGCGGCCAGCCGCGACGCCTTCATGGCCGAAGGCGGTGAGCCGGGAGGAAGCAATTCCGGCCAGGAGAGCCGGGGGAACGGCCGGACCTTCAAACCGGCTTTCGAGGCCAAATCGGCGGACCCGATGCGCAATGCGGAAAACCGGGCAAACGCCAAGCCGGCGAACAAGGCGGCCGGACCACTGGTGCTCAAGCCCTGAATTCGATCGTGGTTGAAATCATCCGAAACTGATTATGTGATCATTGGCCGTCATGCCTTACCGATTAAGCGCGGCGGGTTGGCAGCGTGCGGTTTGCAGGAGACGGTCGGTGCTGTCACGATAGGCGAGGCTGGTCAGGGGCGCCCGAACCAGGACGACCCCCTGTCGCGTCGGCGCCTTGACAACGACGATTTCCTCGGAGCTTTCGGCGGCGGCCTTTTCGGCCTCGGTGAACTGGGCGCTGGTGGCGATAAGCAGCTGGATCGTCTGGCGTCGCAGCTCGGCACCGGTCACGGTGTAGAAATTATCCGCATGGGGTGTCGAAATGGCGATGGACCACGGCGCTTCGGGAAGCGGCGCGCGCACCAGAAGCGGTCCGTCGTTCAGATTGTAACGACAGAAGGCATAGCGGATATCGGGCGCAAGAAAGGGTATGATCGGATCCTGGAGCGTGCTCGTCGGCCGGATAATGTACAGCGTGTTAACCGAGGTGACCCGCGACATCTTGGAGAGCACCGGGTCCGGGGCCAGCATCGGCAGGCTCAGGGCCGCGATAATATGAATGATGCCGGCAACCATAAGCGCGCCGAGAAACCATACCCAGTTGCCGCTGAGCATCCAGCGGACGGCACGGGAGCGTTGCATCTGCTTGACCCGGTCAGCCTGCAGCCTGGCCTGCCGGCGCAACCGCTGGACAGCGTCTTCGCTGAGGAGGTTCTGCATACTCATCAGCAGGTCACCTGGTTAATGGTCGGAAGCAGCTGGGCGGCGGCTTCCTCGCTGGCAAATTCATTGGGAAAACGCGGGCGATAAATGCGCAACATCAGTACCAGTGGCCGGTCGCCGGAAATGGGCAGCCAGTTTTCCGGCCGCGCGCGCTGGGCAATGCGGACACTGTAAGTACCGTCGTCGCGGAAAAACATGTTGGCGCTGTTGAACGCATAGCGCTCCGCCGAGTTGGAAATAATCTGTCCCGCTTCGTCGTAAAGCGCGATGCTCCACCACAATGCATCGATGGAACGCCCCCTCAGTTCATACTCGCAGCTCGCAAACAGAGGATCGTTGCCGGAATCCGTTCGCGCCATAAAATAGCGGGCGCCGGTGGAGGTGATCGGCAGGCGACCGGAGCGCATGATATGGGCGCGGGTATAAGGATCCGTATCCGGGTGGCCCTGGGTGGTCCAGCTCTGCCAGGGGCCGACGGTCAGCACCGACAGGCCGGTGCCGGTTGTGATCATGGACCACATGGAGCCGAGCCCCAGGAAAACCGCGAACAGGGCAAACAGGATTATTTTAGTCAGCTGCTGCATGGGCCAATATTCCGAAAAACTGCCAGCGATTCTTCCAATGGTTCATCACTTGCCCTGATTCAACGCCACCGTCAATTGCGGTTCGTGCTCGTCGAACGCGTCCGGGTCTGAAAACTGCTGATGCCGGCCCGATCGTCGTTCTTGTCGCTGGCCGAGGCCTGGGATTCCTTTTTTGCCGCTTTCATCTGCCGGGAAATATCGGCCAGAGCCTTGATCGTTTTTTTCGACATGGAGCGGCGTGAACGGGCCACCGTTCCGAGGGTTGGATCCTTGCGCTTGAGGTCCACAACCCGGTTCAATTCCGCAACCTGGTTGGGGTGCAGTTCCAGTCCGGGGATGCGCGGAATATTGGCACTGGTATGAGCGAAGGTCATGAACTGTTTCCAGGCCATGGCCGGTATGGAGCCGCCGGTGGCGCGGTTCATGGGGCGGTAATTGTCATTGCCGAACCAGACACCGGTGACGAACTGGCCCGTATAGCCCATGAACCAGGCATCGCGATAGGACGAGCTGGTTCCGGTTTTCCCCGCGGCGGCGGTAAACTCAAGCTGCGCCCGCCGTCCGGTGCCCTCGGTCACGACCCGCTCCAGCATCTGGTTGACATTTTCCACATGCGCCCGGTCGAAAATCTGTACCGGTTTTGGCTCGTCGCGGAGTCGGTCATAGATAACCTCGTCCCGTGAATTCTTGATCTCAAGAATCGCGTAGGGCCGAACCTGCTTGCCGCCATTGGCGAACACCGCATAGGCGCCGGTATGCTGAAGCGGTGTGATGCCCGTATCTCCGAGCGCCATGGAACAGCTGGGGCGGACGTTCAGCCCCATCTTCTTGACGTTCTCCACAACCGTCTTGCGACCGACCCGCAGGGAAAGCTTCACGGCGATGGTATTCACCGAGCGCTTCAGGGCATCGGACAGGGTCATGCGGCCGCGGAAGCCGCCGGAATAGTTTTTCGGGGACCAGCGGCCGCAGGACACGAAGCCGTCGGACATGACGCTCGTGGGACGGAACCCGTGCTGCATGGCCGTCAGATAAACATAGGGCTTGAATGAGGACCCCGGCTGCCGCAGGGCTTTTGTCGCACGGTTGAACTGGCTGTCACCGTAATCCTTACCCCCGTACATGGCGCGAACGGCGCCATTGGGTTCCATGGCGACCAGGGCCCCCTGGCGGGCGCGATAGGAACGGGCGTGGGTCCGGATCACATTGTTCATCGAGGCTTCTGCGGCTTTTTGCAGGTTAATGTCGATGGTCGTGCGCGCGGTGACGACAAAGTCGCCCTTGCCGCGGGCAATGCGCTGCACTTCCTCAAAGGCCCAGTCGAGATAGTAGTTGGGTACGTAAAAATTCGGAGCCTCGACAACCTGGGCCGGATTGAGCCGGGCGCCGTGGACCTGGCCTTCGGTCATGAAACCGGCTTCGACCATGTTTGAAAGGACCTCATTGGCCCGCGCCCGCGAAGCCGGGAGATCCAGGTGCGGCGCGAATTTTGTCGGCGCCTTGAACAGGCCGGCGAGCATGGCCGCCTCCGACAGGGAGATTTCGCGGACAGTCTTGTCGAAATAGAACTGCGATGCAGCCTCGACACCGAAGGTGCCGCCACCCATGTAAGCGCGGTCCAGATAGAGCTTCAGGATCTCTTTCTTGGTCAGCCGGGACTCGAGCCACATGGCCAGGAACGCCTCCTTGATTTTCCGCTCCAAGGTACGCTCCGAAGTCAGAAAGACATTCTTCGCCAACTGCTGGGTCAGGGAACTGCCGCCCTGAACCACATCGTTGGCGCGCACATTTTCGACCATGGCGCGGAACGTGCCGACAATGTCGATGCCGAAATGATCAAAGAAGCGGCGGTCTTCCGTCGCCAGCACCGCCTTGATCATGATGCTCGGTATTTCATCGAGGGGAACGGCGTCGTCATGGAGAATTCCGCGCTTGCCGATTTCGTTGCCGAAGCGGTCCTGGAAAGTGACGCTGAACTGACCGGTTTCGCGCCAGTCTTCCCGGGTCTCTTCGAACGCGGGCAAGGCCAGGGTGAGCAGCACCACAAAGCCGCCGGTACCGAGGGTCAACCCTTCGGACAGGAATTCGACGATCACCGCCTTGAAGCCGACGGCGCGAAAGCGAGCGCAGAAATTGGAATAGGCGCGGCCCGCATTCTTGACGCGTTCCCATACATTGTACAGACCGGAGTCGATCAACGAATCCAGTGCCAGCCAGTTGATGAGGCCGTGCTTTATGCTTTTTTTGGTAAACCAGTCCTGCAAGGTTCGTATACCGCTCTTTTAGCCCGTCCCGGGGAGGCCGGCGAACGGCATTCCTGTTTCTACCCCAATTCCCCGGACCAAATTTCCAGGCCCTTTTTGCAGGCCCCGGTTTTCTGGTCCCTATTCTCCTGGCATCCCCCAGAGAGACGTTGTAATAAAGCTTTTAGCGGTGAATTATAGCCGGTTTTTGGCAAGAATCACCGTCCATTCACAACAAATTTTCGTTTTGGCTAATGAGCGTGCCCGAGAAACCATTCTGGAAACAAAAACAACTGTCTGAAATGACAGGTGAAGAGTGGGAATCCCTATGCGACGGTTGTGGAAGATGCTGTCTGATCAAACTCGAGGACGATGAGACCGGTGAACGGGTCACAACCCGCATCGCCTGTCACATGCTGGATATCGGCCTCTGCCGCTGCCGGGACTATGAAAACCGCCACCAGCGTGTACCCGATTGTATCCCGTTCACACCGGAGCGACTCGGCGAGATCGACTGGATGCCGAGTAGCTGTGCCTACCGGCTCGTCAATGAAGGGCAGGATCTGAACTGGTGGCATCCCCTGATTTCCGGTGATCCGAACAGCGTGCATGCGGCGGGCATCTCCATCAGACGATGGGCGGTGAGCGAACAAGATATCGAGGAAGAAGATTACTATGGTTACGAAATAGATAATTTGTAAAATTCGAATATAAATTTTCATATTAAAGTATTTATTATATTTTATTACAGTAATATTAAAATATAATTTATTTTTAACTTGACGACCGTACGGCCTTTCGTTACAAATACTGTATCACGACACAAGTGTAGGATATAAATTAGGCAAACCCTGACGGTGTCCCCAGCAGCAATAGGGTTTGCTTTTTTTTGTGGGTGAGGCGGCGGCTCGTGGTTTTTGCCGGAGAATTTCTGACCGGGTGATTTTGGTAGAGGATTTTCGGCTTGGTGTGCGGTTGGTGTGTGTGCGGTTGGGTTTGCGCGGCTGAGAATGTTTGGCTGGGAGTATTCCAACGCAGTTCCGTATTGTGGCCTCTGCTCTTACTAATATGCGCGATGACCAACATGCGCGATTGCGGACATGCGCGACTACTGGCATCTGCGATTACTGACGTCCGCGATTACTGACGTCCGCGATTGCTGACATTCGCGATTACCGACATGCGCGACTACTGACATCTGCGAATACTGACGTCCGCAATTGCTGACATTCGCGATTGCTGGCATTTGCGATTACTGACATCTGCGATTAGCAGTTTTCGCGGATCAACTACGGATCAACCCTTGAAAGGTTTTGACCGTTCGCAAGACCAAGCAATACACAAC
>JBPCWG010000490.1:0-2631 GCA_051009705.1 Methyloligellaceae bacterium
GAAGGGCAATGAAATTGTTTCGGTTCTTGAAACGCTTCATCGCATTTATTGCGAGTAGGAGAAACGCCTCTCATCATGTCCCACCGTGAAACATTTGAAGGAGTCAGCGCTGAGACATGAGCATTCATGCCGGCTTCGCCACCGGGATTAGATGCGGAATCCGATGCGGGATTAGATGCGGGATCAGATGATTGTCAAAAAAGCGGTGATTGCGAGTCCGATGGATCAGCAGGCCCGGACCGATTGCCATCAGGGGTCTAGTCGGCTACCAACATACTGTTGGAAAACAAATGCCGCTTAGCCCGGTATCACGCATTCAACGGAGAAATATTCCATGGAGTTGCACCTGTTCGAAGATCGAATTGTCGCCGGGCAGGAAATCGTGCTGGCCGATACGCCTGCACGGGCGATCTATGTGAATGCGGGCGCGGTTACCTGCAATGGCACGGTCCACGAATGTGACGCGGGATTTCTGGCGGACGGTGCCGTTACGATTACCGCCGGATCCAGCGGCGCAACCCTGTGGCGCTGGGACCTCTCCCACATGGCGACGGAAGTAAAAGGTTACGAAGCTATAGGCAAACTTACTGGAGCGATCCCCGCGGAACTGGCCGGCGGCGACAGTTTTTTGCGCCTGGACAGCGTGTCGTTTCCCCCCGGTGGCACAGCGATGCTCCATACCCATCAGGGACCCGGAATTCGTTGCCTGCGCGAAGGATCCATTCGAATTGATACGGAAGGTACGTCCACGTCTTACGGTCCGGGCAGTGCGTGGTTCGAAACCGGACCGCATCCTGTTTTTGCACAGGCCGACCATGCCATATCCAGCCGCTTCATCCGGGCGACGGTCCTGCCCAAGACGCTTCTGGGCCAATCTTCAATCCGTTATGTGAATGAGGCCGACAAGTCCAGGCCGAAGTCCCAATCCTATCACGGATTTGGCGAGATTATGCTGTCCCTGTGAAGAATGACCGGGTCGCAGCCGGGGACAGAGCCCTAAGCGCCGGGCGGTCACCGCCGGAATGGCCTAGTTGTTTGTTACGGGACCTTCCGCATAACCCTCAGCGAGATTTCCCTGAATCCCGTGGGTCATGTCCTTGACGACAAAGAAATAAACATCTTCCTCGGGTTCGGCTACCGTGCAGTGGGTCACATTGGGCGGGAAATAAAGCAGCGTTCCCGGACCGACAATCCGTTCTTCATCTTCTATCGTAACCCGTAATTTTCCCTGGACGACATAGTTCCACTGTTCGTTGGGATGGGAATGAGGTTTGGCGCCGGTCCCTTTTTCTTTCCGCATCAGCCCCACCTGGGTGCGTTGGCCTTCGACGACCGGTCCGAAGGCGGATGAATATTTTTTCCCCGTCAGGATTCCACTGAGTTCATTTAAGTCAAAGATATTATTGCCGTTTCCGGCCGTATATGCGCCTTCATTCACCGGGTTCCTGTTACTGTCGGACATGCTGTTTCTTCCTCTTCCTTTGTTGCTTTCCAAGGTTCGGGCAAGGGCACTGATGAACCCCATTTCTTTCGCCTAATGAACCATGGTTTCCATATGGATTCAACAAGGTGTATCGGCGCATCTGAAAGGAGGGCCGGGGGCAGAAACTCTTTTGAAGGAATTCCCGGTTAAATTGCCACCAGGGCGGAATTTGAATGCCCGGAAAAGTGTGGCTATCTTCGTCCGGGGCAGTTTGCGGCTATCCCCCAGAGCAGCATTATGCGGTGAAGTCATCAGAGGAGATTACAATGGGAACATTCGGCGGCGGCAGTTTTGAAAATGATGTCGCTCTCGATTTCGCGGCATCGGTTGTGACAGAGAAAGATATTGCTTCTGTGTTTTCGGCGCTGCCGGAGGATCCGGCGGAGACCATTGATGCAGAAGAGGCACAGAAAATTATCGCGGCAGCGGAATGTATCGCGGCCATGATGGGACGGCCGGAAGAGGACATCCCCGGTGAACTCAAACGGCGGCTAGAAGATCTTGATGCCCCGGATGCGGATCTCATCGAGACCGCGAGGAATGCGGTTTACCGGGTTTTATCCCGTTCGGAACTCCTGGATCTCTGGGCGGAGTCCGATGCACAACCCTTCAATCTCGCCATTACCCGGTTAATCGACAGGCTCAATCCGTCGATCGCTCCGCGAAAGAAAAGCCGGAAGAAAAACAAGCCGGTCCTGCAGATTTGTTCCTTCTGCGACAGGGAGGTTGAACTGGAAGACCTCTACAGTTTTGAAATACGCCAGGTGGAGGATGCGGGAGAAACCGGCAGTGGCCTGAACCGCGGGGCCTGGTGCCATCTTTCCTGCCTGAACGAAAGGCTGCATCCCAAACATCTGGTCCAGAACTGGAAATTTGATCCGGAAGAGATCCAGCGGCAAGCGGACGAGATCCTGAATATGGATTGACGGTTCACCAATCTCCCAATGCCCCGGACCTGACTGGAACTTTCCGCCCGGATATTCCCGGACGACTGGTAAAATTCCACAATTCCGTGCTGGTATCGATGTTCACTGCCGGGCAGGTTGCGGTGCCGGCATGTCGACAGAAATGGGGGACTTTGCCAGTGATCAGATCCATTAATCTCACGCTAGCGGCGATTGCGCTGTTGGCGATTGCCGGAGCAGAAT
>JBPCWG010000491.1:0-4039 GCA_051009705.1 Methyloligellaceae bacterium
CGCCAGGCTTCGCCCGGGCGTCAATACAACATCCAGTGCGCCCTTTGGACCAGCCTGCTTGTCTTTCTTGGTAAATTCCTTGAAGAAAATATAGGACTTGTTGTGCCACATGATATTACGGGCAAGATCGGGATTTTTCCGCAACCAGTTTTTCACTGCATCGAGGGACATACCGGCTTCTGGAACGAGACCCCGCCGGATCATCTCTTTGCCAATGGAGGAATAGGGGTATCCGTTACGGCCGTCGAATCCGATCCGTATCCAGGAGCCATCGGTCAGTCTGATCCTGCCGGATCCCTGTATCTGCAGGAAAAACAGATCCACCGCATCCCGGAGATAAAGAAACTCGAGTTTCTGTCCCGTGAGAGCTCCTTTTTCTATTTGTTCCCGCGTCGGGAAGGGTACAAGATTTGCGCCGGTCAGCCGCGCCGCCCGCAGGCCGGCCACGCGCTTTTCCTTGATTTTTCGGCCATCGAGATCGATAAGATCTGCCGGACGTCTTAAAACAGGAACATTGAACTGCGACGTTCGGGTGCGGGAGCCTTCAAGCACCGGTTCGTAATACCCCGTCAGTATCCCTTTTCGCTTCGGGTTGCGTATCGCGTAGGGAGTAAAATAGGTTTCGAAGAACCGCCGTGACAAATGCCGGTCCGGAGGCCGCGAAAACCGCCGCATCGCCCGGCACGGCTCGGTCATAAGCATGGCCTTGTCGGATTTCTGCCGTGCCTTGATCCGCAGTTCCCGGGCCAGCAGCTTTTTGCAGGACCGGTTGTAGGCATCAAATGCCGCCTGATGATCATCCCGGTGCCAGTCCGGCAGGTCTCTGAATGTCAATTGTTTCAACTGCAGTTTTGAGACGCGGAAATTCGAAAGCCCGGCTTTCGAAGATTGGGCCAGAACATCTTGGTGGGGCAGAAAACTCATCGTCAAGTTTAGAGTAAATGTCAGAGTGAGGATCAGATAAGCCGGGCTCAAACACACCAGGCTGGAACGCAGAAATCTTGAGGACAAAAAATACCACCTTGAGAGTTTTGTTCTGCTTCGCATCGAAAACTCCCTGATGGTGTCTCAGCCTCAGGTCGGAATTAAGCCGCGCGTTTTAATTTGCGGACTGTGTCGCTATGAGCTTCCAGTTCGGATCACTGGATGTCACTTCCCGGGCAAAAGTCCAGATATCGGTCACTTCGATGATCTTACGCGGATCGCCGCTGATCACTTCACCGCCTTTATTGCGCACGGCCGTAATAATTTCGCTCACGAACTTGATTGTCACCTGAGCCGATTTGTTCTTGAGATCAGCTTCGATGATATTGGATTTATCAATTCCTACAAACGAGGAATCGATAATTTCTCCGTTGCGTTCGCGCTCATCGATGGCAGCGGCAAAACCTTCATAGACTTCTCGGTTAAGAAGCGGCTTAAGGGCCCGCTTATTGCCTTCTGCGAAGGCCATGACGATCATTTCGTAGGCAGTTTTAGCACCCTGGAGAAACTGACCGGGATCAAACGTTCTGTCGACATTGGTTATCGCCGAAAGTCCTGAATGCAACTCGCTGCCCACGGGGGCATATTCCTTGAGGCGTTCTTCAAGTTCTTCCGCTGTTTCCACCTGCGTATTTCTTGCATCGGACTCGTTATTTTGCGGAAGAGTCACCACATTATCCTGAGCGCCGCCTTGAGATGGCTTCTGCAATGTCTCGTCGCGGGAATAGGGATCAAATGGTTGTCTTTCGTTCCCTGTTCTGCGACCCAGAACATTTCGCAATCGTAAAAAAACGACCACCGCCAGGACCAGAAACAGCAATGTATATATGTCAAAGGCTTCACTCATAATGAGCTTTTTTCCCTCGTCATTCGACCATATTCACGGCATCAATCTTCGTTTGCTCTTGATATGGGAATTGAATAACATTTTGCCAGCCTCTTCGTATGGAAAGTTCCATCGAAACCGACTGAAACTGTAGATTGATATTGTGTTCAGCTTACGGCATTCAACCGGATTAGCCAATACACCATTGTCTTACTACATTAACAATATCATGGCCAACAATGAACTGGTAGCACAATTAATATGCCCCTGATTCTTTTTCTGTTTTTTGTAATCATTCCGATTATTGAAATTACCTTATTCATCTATGTCGGCGACGCGATCGGTATCGCCGCGACCCTGGCTCTGGTCATTGTCACGGCAATAATTGGCACCTGGCTGCTGAATTTGCAGGGATTTGCCGCACTGGAGCGGGCAAAACGGGCTCTTGCCGAAGGCCGGGCCCCTGTTGATTCCGTCATTGACGGAGTTTGTCTGCTGCTTGCCGGTGCCTTCCTCCTGACCCCCGGTTTTCTGACCGATGGTCTTGGATTCCTGCTGTTTGTGCCCCAGTTTCGACGCTGGCTCGCAAAAACCTTGGTCCGGCGCCTCATGCGATCAAGTAATGTTGAATTCTCCGTGTTTGGATTGGACCCGGATGATCAGCAAAATCCGGCCCCCGGCGGCTATGGCAATGGCCGGGGCGGACACGGCCGCAACCATGGGGGAGATGGCCCTATCATCGACCTCGACGCGGAAACGGTGGAACCCAAAAAACCTTCCTCGGTTCCTGAAAGCGGTGGATCGAATGACCCGGGGAACAAGAAATCCGATAATTCTCCTTGGCAAAAACCTCGATCCTAGGTTACCTGAACATCAGAGTCAACGATCCACACCGGAGATCACCCGCCAATGAGCAGTAATGGAAACGGACAGACGGGCGAAGCCGCTGCTTCCGAAACCTCCCAGCAAGCCCAATTCAACATGATTGCGCAATACATCAAGGATTTGTCATTTGAAAATCCAAACGCGCCCATGTCCCTGCAGACCAACGGCGAAAATCCGAATATTGAAGTCAGTGTCAACGTCTCGGCGCAAAAACTCGACGAGCAGATATTCGAGGTCGTTCTCGAAATCGGTGTTTCCGCGAATTCCAATGACCAAGCCATTTATGAGATCGAACTTGCCTATGCGGGACTGTTCCGTCTTATCAATATTCCCGAAGAAGCGTTGCAACCTGTTCTTCTCATTCAGTGCCCGAACCTGATCTTCCCCTTCGTTCGCCGGCTGCTCGTCGATCTGACCCGCGAAGGAGGATATCCACCGCTGATGATAGATCCGATAAATTTCGAAGAATTGTTTCGGCACAACATGCAGCAAAGCGCCGAGGAAGCGGCTTCGGAAGACTCAGCGAATTCCGAGGGGGAAGACGGCTGATAGCCGATCCCGGTCAGCCGACGTCACTCTGACAGTCAGCACATTCCGACGAACGACCCGAGCGTTTTAATCCTGATCATATTTATTCCAGATCGCCTCATCGCCGAGGGATTTGATAAATTCCCGATGTGCGGCAAGCTCATCATCGGTAATTAACGGCGCCAGCGGTTCAGGCCGGACAGAAGCTTTTTGCTGTCCGCGGGCGCGGGAGCTGGAACGGGTCATCCGGTTTTCCAGTCCAAGATCCGCCTGGCGGCCGCCGGTGAGCTCCGCATAAACCTGGGCAAGAATTTCGGAGTCGAGAAGGGCTCCGTGTTTGGTTCGCGCCGACAGGTCGATGTCATAACGCCGGCACAGGGCATCGAGATTCGCCGGCGATCCCGGGTGTTTCCGCCGGGCGATTGCCAGCGTATCAACAACCCGGTCCATGAGCAGTGGCTGTTTGCCGATGCGACCGAGTTCCGCGTTCAAAAAGCCTATATCAAAACTGGCGTTATGGATAACCAGCGTGGCGTCACCGATAAACTTGAGGAAATCATCCGCAAGTGTTTCAAACAACGGCTTGTCAGACAGAAACTCCTCCGACAGTCCGTGAACTTCGAAGGCCGCCGTCGGCATATCCCGTTCCGGGTTGAAATATTCGTGCCAGGTTTCGCCGCTGGGAATATGATTGAGGATCTCGACACATCCGATTTCAACAAGCCGATCGCCATTCCGATGATCAAGACCCGTTGTTTCCGTATCCAGAACGATTTCTCGCATAGTGTTTCGATCTCTTAGTTATTTAAGGGGCTT
>JBPCWG010000492.1:0-14159 GCA_051009705.1 Methyloligellaceae bacterium
GCCATAAATCTTTCAAAGAAATCGACCTTTTGGTCGAGGGCTTTGACAAGCCTGTTCTCCTGAGAAAAAATCCGCGCGCCAGACGTTTTACGCTGCGTGTCAGCCATACAAATCGGCAAGCCATTCTAACGGTCCCGACTTACAGTAAAATACAGGAAGCAAGTGAGTTTCTGGCCGAGCATGAGGATTGGCTGCGTCAGAAACTGAACGAGCTTCCCGAACCAATTCCATTTGCGAATGATGAAATACTGCCCTTCAAAGGCGATCCTCATCTTATTCAATTCGTCGGTTCTACGAAACGTCGCGGTGTCGTATTCCGGGTCCGTGAAGGATCCAGCAAAGGGACAAAAAGTCAGAACTCCCTTGCCGACCAGTTCAGTGACCTGCCATTGATTTGCGTGGCCGGTGCCGAGGAACATGGTCCGCGCAGGCTGGCTGACTGGCTGAAATCAGAAGCCCGAAAGGAGATCGATAAACGTGTCTCCTGCCATGCGGAAAAATTGGGATTATCACCGAAACGACTTTCAATCCGTGACCAGTCCAGTCGTTGGGGATCGTGCTCGACAACAGGTGTGCTGTCGTTTTCCTGGAGATTGATTTTAGCGCCATCGCACGTTCTGGACTATGTTGCTGCTCACGAAGTTGCACATCTGAAAGAAATGAATCACGGCCCGAAATTCTGGCGCCTCGTGCGAAAGACGTTTCCGGATATGGAAGAGCCGCAGCACTGGCTGAGCGAGTTCGGCGCCGAGCTTCACCGCTACGGCATGCCGGAATAGTCGACTAGAATCTTCAGATAATTTGAAACCGCTTATCTCTGTCTGAGATAAGGGAATTGCGACAGGGACGTATATCGCGTTCCAGGCAATGGTCTTGGCGTCAACCTGTCGTGAACACCCTGCATGAGATTTTGCCAGATAACCGCCGGCAGACCGCCACCTGTCACATTCTGCATCTGTGTGGCGTCATCCTTTCCGATCCAGATGCCGGCCGTATAGTATGCGGTATAGCCCACAAACCAGGCGTCTCGCGAATCCTGTGTCGTACCGGTTTTCCCGGCGGCACGGTGATTGGACAGCCGGGCGACCTTGCCTGTACCCGAATGGATCGTCTCCTGCATCATATCGTTCATCGCCGAGATATGCTTCTGAAGCACAACCCGCCCCGGTCCCTGTCCTTGCCGCTGATAGAGGACTTTGCCACGGGATGTCGTGACACGCTCGATGATATGGGGCACGACACCATATCCGCCATTGGCGAAAGGCACATAGGAAGAGGTTATTTCCAGCAGACTGACCTCTCCGGTACCCAGGGCTATAGAGGGACTGTTATGGAGTTTTGATCGAATTCCCAGCCGTCTCGCAGTCTGTACAACGCGATCGCGACCGACGTCCAGTAACAGCCTCACGGTTGCTGTATTCACAGATTTCGCCAGGCCGTCCCTCAGCGTCACAACCCCTTTGAAAGACCGCGTATAATTTTTGGGGCTCCATCCGTTTACATTGATGGGGCTATCCTCAACAATTGTATCTGGTGTCATGCCGAGCTCAACGGCTGCCAGATAGACAAAGGGTTTGAACACCGAGCCCGGCTGCCGATAAGCCTTTACGGCGCGGTTGAACTGGCTCTTTCCATAGGACTTGCCGCCAACCAGTGCCTTTATTCCTCCGGTTGTATCGAGTATTACAGCCGCGGCCTGAATGTCGGTCTGCCCAACGTTCTTCATTCTCCGGTTGACGACGCGCTCCGCATACTTTTGCAGCTGATTGTCAATCGTTGTGTAAACGATCAGCTGCTGGTCCGTATTTCCCACATAACCCGGCAGCACTTCCAGTACCCAGTCGACGGGATAAGATCCTTTTTTCTTGGAACGGCCGGGTCTGACACGCGCAGGATTCCGTTTTGCCGATAGCGACTGCACGCGACTGAGTTTGCCGGCCTCATGCATAGCGGTAACGACAATATTGGCACGTTTCCGCGCCCCCGACAGATTACGAAGGGGTGAAAATTTTGAAGGAGCCTTCAACAACCCGGCCAGCATGGCCGACTCCTGCAACGAAAGTCTGGATGCTGACTTGCTGAAATATCGTTGTGCTGCCGCTTCGATCCCGTAGCTGCCGGAGCCAAAGTAAACACTGTTTAGATAGAGCTCGAGAATCTCAACCTTCGTCAATTGCCACTCCAGCCACACCGCCAAAACCATCTCGACAGATTTTCTCAATATCGTACGCTCTGGTTTCAGGTACAGATTCTTGGCCAGCTGCTGGGTAATCGTGGATCCCCCCTGGAGGCGACGGGAGGAACGATAATTTATGTAGAAAGCCCGCGCCAGACCAATTGGATCGACACCGAAGTGATATCTGAAACGCCGGTCTTCAATAGCCAGAACAGCATCGGTTAAATGCGTTGGCAGATCCGCCAGTTTGATGTATCTGCCGTCATAGCCGCTGTGACTGATTACTGACCCCGCCGCATCAACGATTTTGACGCTCGGTGAAAGTCGAACCGTATTCTGCGTCTGCGGTTTCGGAAATATCAAGCTTAGTGAGATACCGGCGACAAGAACCATCAGACCGGCCCAGATGGCGACAACCGCGGACCAGTAGAAGGCGCGGCCGGCACCGACTTTGCGGGTGCTGGAGCGTCTTTTCTTTCTCGTTCTTTGTCGTGAAGTTGTGGATCTCGATTGCGAATACCGCGCAGGAGATTTGCGTCCCTTCGCCTGCGACCTTCGTTTACTCTTGGTACGACCCGACATACGCCTCAACCCAACCGACTCTTACCGGAACCCCGGCAACGAGCTGGAACTACCACCGAACTGATGAATTCAGCTTAGGCGGCACGGCTTAAAGGGAGGTTAACCGGAAGCCTTCAGATATGGGTGGATGGGTGTTGTAACTGTTGTCCGGTCAGTCGGAACTGGATCCGACCATGCTGCTCATGCCCCATACGAGCAGAGCAAACAAAATTCTCATGATAATGACAAAGAACATGAGAACCAGGGATTCCTCTTTGAATATCAACTTGATCCAGATGTTGTATTTGACCGGGATGCCTGCAGACGTTATCGAATTCTTAATATCTGCCGCGAAATTGATCATGGAATCCACGAGCGCCGGAAAGAGTACGGCGCAAAACGCCAGTGCAATCGCTCCAAGTAAGAGCGAGAAAAAGATATTGGCCGTTGCTGCTATTACTCTGGTCACAGTATTGGTCCCCCAAACGCTTAATTTATTTTATGGATCCATCTGTCGAAGTACATATCATAACACTTAAATAGACTTTTGTTGGCAACAACAAAACAATTTTTTCTTCGTTTACCTCGTGAATTCGTCGGAAATCCGGCTGGAATCCTACTTTCTAAACGTCCAATATCGTCCATTAGGATGCCTGATCTCTCTCAGGGCAAATCTTTCTGACGGGTTTTTAAATGTATGAATGATCGAAAAAATATCCGAAACGATTGATCGTGCCTCTGCATAGTAGGAGTGGCCCAAAAAGCTGGATTTCACCTGGGATGCATCGATCGTATGAATACCGTCGATAATCAAAACATTATCTCCTGCCTCGCCCGCCCTTCTGTGACCATGGAATGTCTTGGAAAGGTTCAGGGCACGATCGGCCGAGGAAACATACAAAGTCACGTTTTGAGCGGCATCAAGCAAACTGGGAGCAATATCTCTCTTGAATACATCGGCATCAATATCCGGGGCCGCCAGCATGATGCTCTTGAAACGGCTTTTTGCCTGGGGATTCGATTGAATCAGGGAGGCCACGGCCCGGGTCAGCCCCCTGTTGCCCATGCTATGGGCGATTAGATAAATATTCTTGGCTTCTGACCGGGCTAGAAAATCCGAGAGGAACTGTTTGATATTTTGCTCTGACCATTCGATATTGGCCTCGTCCTTCAGATAAAATCGTTTTCGCCCCTGAGACGGCCAGCTGTAAAAAACGGGCGCACCGTCAAATCCCAGATCATATGACATTTGAGCCGTGCGGCGCGCGGCATCTTCAAACGTGACATTGTATCCATGAACAAAGACAAATGCTTTGCTTGCACGGGATTTGGCGACGCGGTCTTTTATTTCAGAAAAATATTTGTTTTTGCCGATTTCCTGAATTTTCTGCAGAACCACATGTTTTTCAGGATTCTCCTCAAATTCCAGGCGCCAGATAGACGGGCTTTCAAGCTGGCCTAACCGGTGGTCCCTCGGAATGGAAACCTCAGTAGCCCCATAACGAACCCGTGTGGCTCGGCCAGTACCAAAATACGCCTTCGCAGACGCATTGCCGGTCTTGCTCCGGTCTGTCGCAAAGAAAACCCGAACGGTTGTACTTTTGGCTGTTGAATTGTCGTTCGCCGCTTCGACACTGAAGCCGCGCGTCTTGGCCGCTTCCGGTACGACATCCAGCTGTTTCTGAGAACAGGATATCGCGAAGATTGAAATGAGTATTACGGTCAGTAATTTAAGACGCCGTTTCATCTTTGCCGCATTTGCCCAATATGATCCCAAACGAGGTGATGCGATATAGTCTAGTTGACTGTTTGCGCGAAACTCAAATGTCCAAATTTGCGACTTCCAGGGCATTTTCCTGAATGAACTCGCGACGGGGCTCCACAACGTCCCCCATGAGTTTTGAGAAAATCTCATCCGTCTCATCCATGACCCCCAGTTTCACCTGCAAGAGGGTACGGGTTTCCGTGTCCAATGTTGTCTCCCACAATTGGTCGGGATTCATTTCTCCAAGCCCTTTGTAGCGCTGCATTGATATCCCCTTGCGCCCGGCATCAAAGACCCGGTTCAACAAATCTGTCGGACCGAATATTTCCAGACGATCATCGTTTCGAATAAGCTGACCAGGCTGGCTGAATATCTCGCGCAGGAAATCGGCGAGTTGATTGAGCTTACGTGCATCTGTCGATGACAGAAAAGCCGCATCGAGGATACTGACTTCCTGAACGCCTCTGACTTCACGTGAGAACTTCAAAGAACCGTTCTCCAGATATTCTCCAACCCACCCTTTTTCGGTTTCATCAGAAAGCTGATCCAGTCTTCCGGCAATCTCCGTGCTGAGTTGCTGCCCGCTCTCTCCCGTCAGAACTTCCGGATCCAGGGCACCGGATATGGCCGCCTGCTCAACGATAAACTTGGCATAGCGAGAATGGATCTTTGACAGGATCTCGGTAGCCCGCCGTGCCTGATCCACGACTTCCCGGAGATCGATACCACCGCGCTCCTCGCCACTGCCCAAACGCATTGTCGTCCCTTCCAGGCCTTGCGAGATCAGAAAATCTTGAAACGCATCTTCATCTTTCAGATATTGCTCGGACTGTCCCTTCTTGACCTTGTACAGGGGCGGTTGAGCAATATAGAGATATCCCTTCTCGACCAGCTCGGGCATCTGCCGGTAGAAAAAAGTCAATAGAAGGGTCCTGATGTGAGCACCATCAACATCGGCGTCGGTCATGATGATGACTTTGTGATAGCGCAGCTTCTCAATATTAAAGTCATCTCTGCCGATACCGGTTCCCAGTGCAGTAATGAGCGTGCCGATTTCCTGAGATGACAGCATCTTGTCGAACCGGGCTCTTTCCACATTCAGAATTTTTCCGCGTAGCGGCAATATCGCCTGGAACTCCCGATTACGCGCCTGTTTCGCAGAACCGCCGGCGGAATCCCCCTCGACAAGAAACAGTTCGCACTTGGAGGGATCTCGCTCCTGACAGTCTGCCAGTTTCCCGGGTAAACTTGAAATATCCAAAGCGCCTTTTCGGCGTGTGAGTTCGCGCGCCTTACGCGCAGCTTCCCGGGCGACCGCAGCTTCCACGATCTTCCTCACGATCAGTTTTGCATCACTCGGATGCTCTTCAAGCCACTGACTCAAAGCATCGTGCATCGCTCCCTCGACGACAGGACGGACTTCCGATGAAACAAGCTTATCCTTGGTTTGGCTGGAAAATTTCGGATCCGGGACCTTGACCGACAAGACACATGTCAGCCCCTCGCGCGCATCATCCCCGGTCAGCGATATTTTTTCTTTCTTGGCGACACCTGAATCCGAAGCGTAATTGTTGATTGTCCGGGTCAAGGCTCCGCGAAATCCAGCCAGATGCGTTCCCCCGTCTCTTTGGGGAATATTATTAGTAAAACACAAGACATTCTCATGATAACCATCGTTCCACCAGAGGGCGGCTTCAACTGTTATTCCCTCGCGCTCCGTTGTTACATAGATGGGTTTCTCGAGCATGGATGTTCGCGTTCGGTCGAGATATCTGACATACTCAACCAGCCCGCCTTCATAAGACATTGTCTCGGTCACCGGATCGGCTTGCCGATTATCATGCAGAACTATCGTGACACCGGAGTTCAGAAAGGCGAGTTCCCTCAAACGGTGTTCGAGTTTTTTGAAATCAAATTCGGTCAGAGCGAAAATCTCATCGCTGGGAAGGAACCTGACCTGTGTCCCTGTTTTTCCCTGAGATTCGCCTGTTTGCGCCAGAGGTGATTTTGATACACCCATTTCAAATGTGATCTTGTATTCCTTGCCATCGCGCCAGATGGTCAGATCAAGTTCGGTTGAAAGGGCATTAACGACGGACACGCCAACACCGTGCAATCCGCCGGAGACCTTATAGGAATTCTGGTCGAATTTTCCACCGGCGTGCAATTGCGTCATGATGACTTCAGCAGCGGAGATACCTTCTTCCGCATGCAGATCCACCGGAATTCCCCGACCATTGTCTTCGACAGTCACGGATCCATCGGCATTCAGCGCAACGGTGACCGTGTCGCAATATCCGGCCAGAGCCTCATCTATTGCATTGTCAACGACCTCATAGACCATATGATGGAGCCCCGAGCCATCGTCCGTATCACCGATATACATGCCCGGTCGCTTACGTACGGCATCAAGGCCTTTAAGAACCTTGATGGACTCTGCGCCATAGTCATTATCAGCCAATTCGTTTTGTACCGGCTCATTACTCATTTTCAAGCTCTTTGCTAAAGTCGCCAGGGACTTCTGTTAGATCGTTTGTCGGGTGTTATTATATATGATTTTATATGAAAATCATGGATTTAGGTCGTCACAATTCCCTTATCCACGGTGAGATATTGGGCATTCTCTCCAAGTGATGAAAACATATCACGGTCTGTGCCTGTCATCCACACCTGTCCACCCAGTTGAAGCACATTTTCAAAGAGAGATTGCCGCCTTTTTACGTCCAAATGGGCTGCAACTTCGTCCAGTAATATTATGGGGCCCATACTGTGATTGATCTGTTTTACGAGATGCACATTGGCCAGTACCAGATTTATGAGCAGGGCTTTTTGTTCTCCTGTGGAACAAATCTCGGCGGGCATGTTTTTCTCGCCATGTCCGATCAGGAAATCCGTACGATGTGGCCCAATCAGGGTGCGCCGCGCCGCCTGATCCTTGGCTCTGTTTCCTATCAGCAGGTTCCGATAGTCATCCTCCACCTCGATCGCCGGAAGTTCCAGCAATTGCTTTTCCAGATAGCCATCGATTTCTATCGTCGCCCAGGGGAAGGGACTATCCAGCTCAGACCGTCTGAGGGCAATCGAGCGTTCGATTTGTTCCACCATTTCGATGCGATGGGCGGCGATTGCCACCCCAAACTCGGCGAGCTGAATTTCCAACCCGTCAAACAGAGGATTGCTCAGGTTCTGTGCGTCCAGCAATTTATTCCTCTGGCGCATGGCCCGGTCAAACTGGTTGGAAATCTTTTGGAAACTCGGATCCATCGCTGCTGAAATTCGATCCATAAATCGGCGTCTGTCTGCAGCCGGTCCGGTGAACAATCCATCCATCGCCGGGGTCAGCCAACTAATGTGGAGATAGTCGGCGAAGACATTCGTCGACCGATGGGTTTGACCATCAATACGCGCAATCCGGTTGTTGCGTCCTGTCGGGCTCGTTTTTAACTCAAGCCCGGTACCGATCTGAAACCGACCGTGGAATGTATCCATATCAGCAGACACAGCCCAGGCCGAGGCTCCCCCGATACGGGCGAAATTTTCCGTCTTGCTTCTCCGAATACCGCGCCCGGGTGCAAACAGTGAAACAGCTTCGAGAAGATTGGTTTTTCCCGAACCATTATTGCCGGTAATCACTACGGAGCGTTCATCAATATCAAGGGCCAGATGCGGGTAGTTTCGGAACTCATTCAGGATGAGCCGATGAATTGCACATCGATTTGTTCCCGCTTCTAAACCCGTTTCACCGGATAGGATTGGATTGTCTATTTTGCAACTCCATCGTTGCGGTGCAGAAATTTAGACGCGCATGGGCATCAGAACGTACAGCGCCCCGACATCTCCTTCATCCAGAACCATTGTCGGAGACCCGGGATCAGATAGTTTAAACCGCGCCTGATCGCTGTCCAGTTGCCCGGATATATCTAATAAATAGCGCGCGTTAAAACCTATTTCCAGGGGATCCGCGTCATAGGATACGGCAAGCTCTTCTGTGGCACTGCCACTGTCGGGATTGTTCACCGACAAGGTCAGCTTGCCTTCCTCGATGTTCAATTTGACCGCACGACCTTTGTCAGACGACAATGTCGAGACCCGGTCAACAGCCTGGGAGAACTCGACCTTTCTGACTTCCATCACCTTGTCATTTTCTTTCGGGATTACACGGTCATAATCCGGGAAAGTTCCGTCAATGAGTTTCGAAGTCAGGATGAGGTCGCCGGTGGTAAATCTTATTTTACTGTCGGACAATTCAATATCGACGGCACTATCACTGTCTTCA
Organism: Methyloligellaceae bacterium; assembly: GCA_051009705.1. Lineage (GTDB taxonomy): Bacteria > Pseudomonadota > Alphaproteobacteria > Rhizobiales > CAYWUX01 > JANQOC01. The sequence continues at coordinate 8,779 of JBPCWG010000492.1, forward strand.
ATAAGACGGTGAAGCTCGAACACGGTCTTCCGGGGAACGATAACGCCGGGAATTCCTTCTGCGCCTTTCGGAAGCTCAAACTCTACCTGCGCCAGCCTGTGGCCGTCCGTTGCTACAGCACGCAACATCTCGATATCATCGGTTGTCGAGGCGTGGAGATAGATGCCGTTCAAATAATACCGGGTTTCTTCCGTCGAGATGGCAAATCGGGTTTTCTCGATCAGCCGCTTCAGATCCACCGAAGACGCGGAGAATTTGAAACCCAGGTCGCCTGCATCAAGAGACGGGTAGTCATCGACCGGAAGGACCTGAAGGGCAAAACGGGAGTGTCCGGAGGACAGTGTCATGCGTCCTTCATCCTCACCCCTGGAAAGCTCTACATCGGCACCATCCGGTAGTTTGCGTATGATATCGTGCAGCATATGCGCGGAAACAGTCGTACCGCCGGCCTGTGAAATCTTGGCAGGAACCGTTTCGACAACCTCTCGTTCGAGATCCGTCGCCGTCAATCTCAGTTGATCATTATCCGCGGAAAGCAGCACGTTGGACAGAATGGGAATAGTATTTCGCCGCTCGACCACACTGGTAACGTGGTTGAGAGATTTCAGCAGTGCGCCCCGTTCAATTATCAATCGCATGTTTCGACCCTAGTTTCGTCTTTCTCATCCCCTGAATGTCTTCCTTATAGGGGGATAAGCGGCAAATAAGCAACGCTTATTGCCGGGAACCTGAACATCATAGTGCGCCCAGTCGGAAATGTCTGAACTACCCGCAGAAATCCACAGTTTGCCGCAGTTGCAATTGAATTACAATTGATTCGAAAAACAGCCGGCTATCCAGATTTAGCCGGCTGTCTTTAAAGTCTTCTCAACTTGAACACGATGAAAGGAGCAAGCTGGCGAATCAGTCCTTCAGCAATCGCTTGAGAATTTCCAGTTCTTCCTTAAGCGTCTGATTATCCTTGACGTTTGCTTCGATTTTGCGAATAGCATGAAGCACGGTTGTGTGATCTCGGCCACCGAATCGCCTGCCGATTTCGGGCAGGGACCGCGAAGTCAGGCTTTTCGCAAGATACATCCCAATCTGTCTGGGCCAGACAATCGATCGATTGCGTCTTTGAGACAGAATGTCGCCACGGCTGACGCCGTAATGCTTGGAAACAATTCGCAAAATATCATCGATTTTGACGCGCTTGGGTTCCTTGCCGCGCATCAGGTCCCTGACGATATGCTCGGCTGTCTCGACGGTGATTGGTTCGTCCGTAAGCTGGAATGCGGCGTAAATCCGGGTAACGGCCCCTTCCAGTTCGCGACCGCTTTCGGTCAACCGTGCACCGAGAAACTCCAGCACATCGTCGGCAAGCACAAAACCCGGATCTGCAGCGGCTTTTTCCGCACTCCGCTTTCTCAGAATTTTGTATCTCAAATCATAATCCAGCGGACTGATTTCGGTAACGAGACCGCCTGCAAGCCTTGAGCGCATCCGGGCATCCAGGCTTTCCAGCATGGTCGGTGCGCGATCCGAGGCGACGACGACCTGCTTTCCACCATCAATAAGGGAATTCAGCGTATGACCAAATTCCTGCTGGATTGTCCGTCCCTGCAGGAACTCCATATCGTCGATCAGCAAAATATCAATGCCACGTAGCTTGTCTTTAAAGGCGATGGCATCGCGGGCCCGCAATGCCTCGACAAAACTGTACATGAATCTCTCGGCCGTGAGATAGAGAACCCGCGCATTCGGATTGCGCTTTTTCACTTCCCAGGCAATCGCATGCAACAAATGCGTTTTACCAAGTCCGACAGACGAATGAACAAAGAGTGGATTATATCTGAGCTGAATGTCGAAAATGGATTCAGCCACCTGCCATGCCGCTGCATGCGCCAGTCTGTTGGCACTGCCGACAACAAAGGATTCAAACGTAAACCGGCGGTCAAGTGGTGACCCTTCAAATCCTTCATATTCGGTACGAACTTCATCGGAGCCATTTGTTAACCGAATATTCGACCGTGTCGTCGTGCGAATTCCAGGCTCCTGCCCTTCGAGCAAATTGCTTGCCTGCAGTTTTTCCGTATAGCCCTTGGGCTGGCGTACACGAAAGTCCACGCCTTCGACATCTGTCAATTCCGTCGAAAAGGCTTTTACCACTCTGTCTGAATAGTGAGATTTGAGCCAGCTTTTCAAAAACCGTGTGGGTACGGAAAACTGGACACAACCGGACTCATACTGCTCCAGCTCAACGCGACCAAACCAGCTGGAGAAAACATCTTCTCCGAGTTCTGCCCGCAACTGAGATTGAACCTTGGTCCATGTCTCTTGTAGATTCGATTCGTTATTATTCACCATTTGATCCCCGCTTAGTTTCACCGGTCGCCTCTTTCGACCGGATCTTCAAAAATTTAGTTCGTTTTATAATTTGTCGTAATCACCGCCTCTGGTAACCCGACTGCCTTCTTCAAACTTAAACTTGTCAGCTTTGCACCCAAGGAAGGCCCTCAAATTTCCAACCCGAAATTCCGCCTCGATGACGCTTTTCATCGATGGGTCCTTCAAACCCTTCCCTGACGTTGATGCAATTAACCCATCCGCGCTGAGACATCGCATTCGCCGCCGCCAGGCTTCGCTGACCTGATCTGCACATAAAGAATAGTTTTGTTTCTTTCCCTCGATTTCTCTCCTCTAGTTCAGCTTCGAGTTTCTCTACAAATTCCGGATCTATGGCTCCGGCCGGATAGCCGAGCCATTCCAGTTGAATTGTTCTTTTCGAAATACCGGCGAGATCGCAAATCCCGACGAACGCCCACTCCGCCTGGGTTCGAACATCAATGAGTTCTGCGTCGGGGTCTGATTCGAGGCCTTTCCAAACGTCTGCAACGCCCATATCGCTTGGAATATGTTTCTCAAATCCACTCAAAGTAAACTCCCCGTCCAACGAACCATGTTTCACCCAGCGGAGTAAAAACGGACCGTACACTCAACAGCGCAATGAATATTCCCAGTACATCGCAAATATAAGTGACTTATGCACAGTTTACCCACAGTTCATCAACATATTGGCTGTGGCTAATTCTACAAACAACTTAAATGTTCGCAGTATTGTCTATACAAAGGTCGAGTTTGACGCCTTTATATTTTCTACTGTGTGAAACCCCGCATTAATCGTCGGTGAATATACACAGCGTGCCTGGGAGTGACAAGCGGCAACCTCTTCATCAGCCGCCATATGCTGGGCCGACTGAGGGGGGCGATGAAACAATACGTGTTAACAATTCCGAGCTTGAAACGTTAACAAGAGGTTAATTTTGTTGGTTAATTTTGCATTAAGATTGAACGGATTCGACTTTACAACTCTGTGACAATTGACTCCAAATTTTACTCGTTTTGTGTTTGACTCCGCAAGATATCAGAATTCATTGAATCAAAGCGATCCCAGGGGTTCTGTGCATAACTGGTTGAATCTCAATGGCATGGCGGGCCGATTTGAGGCAAAAAAATAACCCGGCCAAAGGCCGGGTGTCGTCAAAATGTCACAAGGGTTTTGACAAAGGCCATTTCAGCCAATTAGGCGTCCATTGCCTTAATCTGACTAGCCAGCCTTGAGATTTTTCGGGAAGCCGTATTTCTGTGAATGACACCGAGTTGACCCGTGCGCGCAATGGTGGGCTGGGCCGTTTTGAGCGCTGCCATAGCGCCTTCTTTATCACCAGACTCGATGGCTTCTTCGACGGCCCGAATGTGGGACCGCAATTGAGTTCTTCGCGATTTATTCAGTTCGGTTTTTCGGGCTATCTTGCGGACAGCTTTTTTGGCCGATTTGGTGTTGGCCATAGATTATTCCTCGTTCGACTAATAAAAATTATCCGGGATCGTAACCCCGGCGGGTTAAATTCTTGATTTTCCGATTTTACGAAAAGTGTCGGGAATACAATCAAGCGCTGAATTCTTAGACGCGTCTGTATATCCGTCGATCTGTCGACGGTCAACTTAATTACTTCGTAATAGTCGCAATTTCCGCGCTATTTTATACTTTTAATCTCATTAAATGAAGTTCAAAATTGGGTTCGAACTAGCGATCATTGAATTTTGGCGACCGCTTTTCGACAAACGCCTGCATGCCTTCCTTCTGATCGTCGGTCGCAAACAGCGAATGGAATAGCCGGCGTTCAAAGCGTATGCCTTCCTCAAGGGTCAGTTCGTAAGCCCGATTGATGGTTTCCTTGGTAATCATCACACTGGGCTGGGAGAAATCCGCAATTTTCTCGGCGATCTCCATCGCCGCATCCAGGAGATCATCAGCGGGCACTACGCGGCTCACCAGACCGGAGCGTTCGGCCTCTTCGGCATCCATCATTCGACCGGTCAAACACATATCCATGGCCTTGGTTTTGCCGACAAGGCGCGTGAGACGCTGCGTTCCGCCAACACCTGGCATAACGCCCAATGTGATTTCCGGCTGTCCAAACTTTGCCGTATCGGCAGCAATGATTATATCGCAGCTCATGGCCAGTTCACACCCACCTCCCAGCGCATAGCCGGCGACAGCAGCGATAACCGGTTTCCGGCACTTGGCGACCCGATCCCAGTCATCAAGAAAATTTTCCAGGTACATTTCCATATAGGATTTGGACTGCATTTCCTTAATGTCTGCGCCAGCGGCGAATGCCCGGTCGGATCCGGTAATGACAATTGCCTTAATCTGGTTGTCGGCCTCAAATTCGTTCAAAGCCGTGCTCAATTCGGCGATCAGGTCAGTGCTCAACGCATTTAGAGCCTCCGGCCGATCCAAGGTGATAAAACCGACTTTTCCACGATTTTCGACAATTATGTTCTCAAATGCCATTTCAATTAACTCCATTCAAAGCCCCGAGCTTAAATTTTGTTTAGGGCGCTTATCTCTGACAATCTGTGCAGTAAAAGGTTGATCGACCGGCTTGAACCGTCCTTTTGATATGGCCGCCACAGCCACTTTGTTTGCAAGCCTGTCCTTCTCTCCCATAAACAGTAAAAGAATGCTGAAAATATCCGAGGGATCCATCTGTCTGCCGATGATCCCGGAGAGTTGATCCACCGGACTCAATGGCATCGGTAAGCACGGTCTTTATTGCCGGGGCCAGACGCTGTGCTCGCAGGGACGGAGTTCGATTGCTTCGCAGCAGGCAATTCGCCGAACGCTGCGGCGAGATCTTTGCCCGGTGCAATGCTTCGCAAACGTAGATATTTCCCAATCCCGCGATATTTTTCTGATCCATTAAGAAAGACTTGATAGATTGCTTCTTGGCGATCGCTTTCTCGGCCAGATAATGTTCGTTGAACTCATTCCCCAGGGGTTCTACTCCGAGATTCTTGAACAACGCATGGGTCTGAAGCTTTTCTCGCGGGAC
>JBPCWG010000493.1:0-2905 GCA_051009705.1 Methyloligellaceae bacterium
CAGCCGCGACTCAAGCCACCATTCCCGGCCAACTGTGGACTTTACGGCGCGCCGACGACGGTCAACAATGTTGAATCCATTGCCGTTGCCCCGGATATTCTCCGCCGTGGGGCATCCTGGTTTTCCGGTCTCGGTAAACCCAACAATTCCGGTACAAAACTGTTTTGCATTTCCGGGCATGTAAACGCTCCCTGCAATGTCGAAGAAGAAATGGGCATTCCCCTGCGCGAACTCATCGACAAGCATGCGGGTGGTGTCCGTGGCGGCTGGGACAATCTGTTGGCAGTAATCCCCGGCGGCGCTTCTGTTCCTTGTCTTCCGGCCACCACGTGCCAGAACCTGTCCATGGATTTTGATTCGTTGAGGGACCTCAAGTCCGGGCTGGGAACCGCAGCGGTGATTGTCATGGATCAGTCGACGGATATTATTCGCGCCATCGCAAGGCTTTCCTATTTCTACAAACATGAGAGTTGCGGCCAATGCACACCCTGCCGGGAAGGAACCGGTTGGATGTGGCGTGTTCTCGACCGTATGGCCCGGGGACAGGCGGAAGTTCGAGAAATAGATATGCTGCTGGACGTAACCTATCAGGTGGAAGGGCACACAATTTGTGCGCTCGGAGATGCCGCGGCCTGGCCTGTTCAGGGATTGATCCGTCATTTCCGCCACGTCATCGTAGAACGCATCGAGAGCTATAGCGCCAATCCCAAACCCGATGAAGCACCCGTCTTGGCGGAAGCGAGCCAATAAGGATATTTGTGAGGTGATATGCCGAAGCTGGTCATAGATGGTACAGAGGTCGAGGTTGAGGACGGTACAACCTTGATACAGGCTTGTGAGGACGCCGGAGTTGAAATTCCTCGCTTCTGCTATCACGAGCGTCTGTCCATCGCGGGGAACTGCCGAATGTGCCTGATTGAAGTCGTGGGATCACCGAAACCCATGGCTTCCTGCGCATTATCGGTGAATGATCTGCGTCCGGGTAAGGACGGCGAACCTCCGGAAATCAAAACCAATTCGGAAGTTGTCAAGAAAGCCCGAGAGGGCGTCATGGAATTTTTGCTGATCAATCATCCGCTCGACTGCCCGATCTGTGACCAGGGTGGGGAGTGCGATCTGCAGGATCAGGCCATGGCTTACGGGGTAGATTCGAGTCGGTTTGCTCTCAATAAGCGGGCCGTAGAAGACAAGAATATCGGACCGTTGATCAAAACGATCATGACCCGGTGTATCCACTGTACACGCTGTGTCAGGTTCATGACCGAAGTTGCCGGTGTTGAGGAACTCGGGGCTATCGGCCGTGGCGAAGACATGGAAATTGTGACTTATCTCGAACGGGGCATGACGTCCGAAATGTCCGGAAATGTAATCGATCTCTGTCCGGTTGGTGCCCTGACGTCCAAACCCTATGCGTTTTCAGCCCGGTCCTGGGAACTGCGCAAGACGGAATCCATTGATGTCATGGATGCGGTGGGATCCCACATTCGTGTCGATACCCGCGGACCCGAGGTCATGCGGATTCTCCCGAGGATAAATGACGCTATTAATCAGGAATGGATATCCGACAAAACCCGGTTTATCTGGGATGGCCTGCGGACCCAGCGCCTGGATCGCCCCTATATTAGCCGAGACGGAAAACTTGTTTCAGCGTCCTGGGAAGAGGCTTTCAATACCATTGCAGACAAATTCAAGCAGACAAGTGCAGACAAGATCGGCTCCCTCGCCGGAGATTTAGCCGGGATCGAAGAACTTTTCGCTTTGAAACAATTGCTCACTGGCCTTGGCGTCAAGAATATTGACGCTCGCCCTGCCGGCGGTGCGTTCGATCCTGAAATCGGTCGTGGATCCTATCTCTTTAATTCCACCATCGAAGGGATCGATGAAGCCGATGTGATTTTACTGGTGGGGGCAAACCCCCGGCATGAGGCCGCAGTTCTCAGCACACGTATCCGCGAACGTTGGCAAAGCGGAGAATTAAAGGTCGGTCTCATCGGTGAGCAGGTCGATCTGACTTATGACTATGAATATCTGGGCAGCGGTGCGAAAACCCTGCAGGATCTCGCGTCCGGCAACCATTCTTTTGCAGGTACCCTCAAGGAAGCGAAGCAAGGACTGATTATTGTCGGATCAGCCGGTTATTCTGGTCCCAACGGCAGAAGCGCACTGGCTTTGGCTGCAAAAATTGCTGAAAATTGCGGTCTTCTGAGCGAGGATTGGAACGGATTCAATGTTCTGCAGAATGCAGCCTCAATGGTTGGCGCCATGGACATCGGTTTCGTCCCGCAATCTCTGGGCAAAGGTCGGGATGAAATCTTAAGGTCGGCCAACGAAGGTGAACTTGAACTCCTGTATCTTCTGGGTGCCGATGATCTTGCCGACCTGCAGGAAAATGATTGTTTCGTAATTTACCAGGGCTCCCATGGAGATCGTGGGGCGCATCTGGCGGATGTCATTTTGCCAGGGGCTGCCTACACGGAAAAAAGCGCAATCTATGTCAATCTCGAAGGCCGGCCGCAATCAACGACGCGGGCTGTATTCCCGCTGGGGGATGCGAAAGAAGACTGGACCATCATTCGCGCCCTGTCGGACTGTCTGAGCCAGACATTGCCTTATGACAGTCTCGGACAATTGCGCGCGGAAATATTCAAAGCCCATCCGCATCTCGCCGAATTCGAGCAAATTCAGCCGGCAGAAACTACTGACGTCAAGGCACTTGCAAAATTGTCGGCAGATGGTGCGGATGAACATTTCGGTCCGGCGGTCAAAGACTTTTATCTTACAAATGTGGTGTCACGGGCATCGGCGGTGATGGCAGAAATGAGTGCTTTGATGAGCGGCGCCAATCAGGGAGCGACGGGGACAGATGGCTGAATTTTGGGCAACTTATTTATGGCCATTTCTTCTG
>JBPCWG010000494.1:0-2569 GCA_051009705.1 Methyloligellaceae bacterium
TAACGGCTGTATCGAACAATCCACAAAACCCAATTGTCGGCGGTGGCCGACTGTGGCTGTTTCAACCCGACGAGCTTTCTCCAGTATTTTGATATCGACCTGATCCGGCATGGGGTTTAATTTATAATTCATTGAATATCCCTTTTTTTCCACGCGACAATGTTACCAGTCTCGGGATAGAATGTAAGCTATGAATCCACAAATTGAAAACTGGTCCATCTCAAAATCTGCTGTTGATTCCGAAGCCGGCGTGGTCGCCTCTCAGCATCGCCTTGCCGCCGCCGCCGGTGCCTCCATGCTGACCGCGGGCGGCAACGCTATCGACGCCGCAGTTGCCTGTGCCTTTGCTCTGGCCACCGTTGAACCCTGGATGTGCGGCCTGGGAGGCAGCGGTTATATGGTTATATGGCGCGCTGCCGAGAAGTCCGCCCATGTTCTCGATTTTCAGGGGATGCTGCCGGCAGACATCCGCCTGGACGATTATCCCCTTGATCCCGAAGTTCCGGATACGATCATGGGTTTTCCCGGTGTCGTCAACCGACAAAACGTCGTCGGCTATCGCTCAATAACGGTTCCCGGGGCAGTCAAAGGGCTGTGCCATGCGCTGGAGAAATTTGCGAATTTGGAGCTCGATAAAATCCTGGAACCCGCGATTCAACTGGCCGATCGCGGCCTTGCCTGTGACTGGTTTACAACCCTTCAAATTTCTCTTGCCGCGGCAGATTTACGACGCGATGCCATCGCCAGCCACACTTATCTCCCAAATGTCCTGCCGCCGGAACCGGAACAGTTTCTCACACTCGGCAACCTTTCGGCCACGCTCAAGGACCTTGCCGAGAACGGGCCAGACAGTTTTTACAATGGCGCTATTGCGCAAAAAATTTGCGACGACCTGCAGGCCGGAGGCAGTCGCATCGATCGGGATGACATGAAGGCTTATGAGGTCGAGGAATTCCCGCCCCTGTCATCCAGCCATCGGGGAACATCGATCCTGACAGCCGGTGAAACCAGCGGTGGTCCCCGTCTCATCGAGGCACTGCAACATATTGAAAATCATTTGCAACCAGCTCAGGGACCGAGCGCACAGAGTTGGAAAATTTATGCCGACGCCCTTAACAAAGCCTGGAAAAGTCATAAGCAGAAAATCGGGCGCGCCACGGAAGTCGGTGGCTGTACGAGCCATTTGTCGGCCGTAGATCATGAAGGCAATATGGTGGCGCTTACATATACGCTGCTCAATCGATTTGGCAGTTGTGCCGTTCTACCGCAAACCGGAATTCTCATGAACAATTCGGTTTCTTATTTTGATCCACGACCGGGTTATCCGACAACAATGGCGGGTCACAAGAGAATTAACGCCAGCAACATGTCGCCAACAATTGCGGTCCGAAATAACGAAGCCCTCTTCGCTGTCGGCGCTTCCGGCGCGAACTATATCATGCCGTGTACGATGCAGATTGCCGCATTGATGCTCGATTTTGGACTGACACTTGAGGAAGCGTTCAATCACCCCCGGATCGATGCGTCCGATCGCGGGTCCGTCCGGGTTGATCCGAGGCTCGGAGATGAAGTCATTTCCCAGCTTTCCAGAGACTTCGAACTTGAAATTGCCGACCTCATGGTGTTTCCAAAACTTTATTCCTGCCCTTCCGGCGTCAGCCGTGATCCGGAAACCGGCCTCTGTCATGGTATCAATGATCCGTCTCAGCCAATCGGTGGGGCGGCTGCCCCGGCGAAATTCGAACTCCAGAACCCCTTTACTCACACGGCTCTGCGGCCCTGATCGAGAGGACAGCCCAGTTCGAAAAGAAAGCTTGACCTAATAACCCTGTTCCAGATCGACAAGATCCGGAACGTGCTCGCCCTCAATGAACAACCGTAAATTTCGGGCTATGGCCTTGCCTCCGGAAACCGGGTCTATCAAAGACGCCACATGGGGGGTAATCAGAATACGGGGATGTTCCCAGAATGGATGCGCGTCAGGCAAAGGTTCCTGATGAAAGACGTCGAGGGTCGCATAGTCGATAAGGTCTTGATCGATGGCTGCCAGCAAATCCTCATCGACCAGATGCTCGCCGCGGGCCGCATTGATGATACAAGCACCTTTGGGTAGTTTCGAGAATAAATCCATATCAAGAATGCCGTGCGTGGACTCCGTCAGCGGCAGAAGACAGACTAGAATCTCCGATTGCTGCAGAAACTTCTCCAGATTGTCTTCCCCGGAATAGCATGTCATACAGGGTATCGATTTCGGAGTTCGGGTCCATCCCGAGACTTTAAAGCCAATGGCGATCAGGGTTCGGGCTGCATCGCTGCCAAGACGGCCCAGTCCCATAATACCGACACCGCGTTCATTGGCTGGAGGATTAACGGCCTGGACCCATTGTTTGGATTTTTGGGCCTCTTCAATTTCCATCAACCGCCGGTGGTGGCGCAGAACATGGAGGCATACATATTCCCGCATGCGCTGCGTAAGGTCATCGCCTGTCGTCCGAATAATGGGAATGTGCTTCGGCAGTTCGGGATCAACCAGGACATGATCTATCCCTGCCCCCATGGAGACAATACA
>JBPCWG010000495.1:0-18933 GCA_051009705.1 Methyloligellaceae bacterium
GTATCGTCTTCCAACTTGTCGTTGCAGCCCTGGTCATCTGGTCTCTGGCGACAATATTTTCCAACACCGTCAAGAATTTGCGAGAACGGGGTATTCAGACCGGAACCGATTTCTTTGGTGATGTTGCCCCCTTCGGTGTTGGCTTTACACCATTCATAGATTTCAAACTCGGAACCAGCACTTATTGGGATGTTTTCCTGATCGGTATCCAGAACACCATCATTGTCAGTGTGCTCGGTATCTTAGCCGCGACAATTCTCGGATTCTCTATTGGCGTCATGCGCCTCTCTCCAAACTGGCTCATATCCCGGTTTGCCTTGATTTATATCGAGGTCATGCGAAATATCCCGCTGCTTTTGCAGATCATGTTCTGGAATTTTGCTATCTTCCTGCCGTTACTGCCCGGTCCGCGCCAAAGCCTGCAAATTGGCGAAAGCATATTCCTGAACAGTCGCGGTTTTTATTCGCCATTACCCATTGTTGACAATGTGACGGGGACGCTGATTATCGCTGCCCTTGGTATTGCCGGGCTCGTGGGGACTTTTCTTCTCAGGCGATGGTCCAGAAAACGTCAGGATTTGACAGGACAAACATTTCCGGCCCTTCCTTTAGGGCTGCTAGCCACCCTTGTACTGATTATTATCGGACTGTTTATTACCGGCGGCCCCATTTCGTTTGAATATCCCGAACTTTCCCGCTTCAACCTGTCCGGCGGCATGGAATTCCCGCTGCCCCTGTTTTCACTTTGGTTCGCGCTCTCAACTTACACCGCAGCCTTTATCGCCGAAAATGTTCGTGGCGGCATTCAGTCCGTGCCAAAAGGCCAGACGGAAGCCTCCCAGGCGCTGGGGCTTAGTCGCGGGCGCATGCTTCGTTTCGTGATTATACCTCAGGCCATGCGCGTGATCATTCCGCCGACCATCAGCCAGTTCCTGAATTTGACGAAGAACTCGTCACTGGCGGTCGCCGTTGCCTATGAGGAACTGGTCAGTATCTGGGCCGGTATTTCCCTCAATCAGACAGGACAGGCATTGATAATTATCGCCATGACCATAGCCGTTTATGAAACTCTCAGTCTGCTCACATCGGGTATTCTGAATTATTACAATAAACGCGTTCAACTGGTGGAGCGCTAGATCATGAGTACAAGCGAATTCATTCCCAAACCGTCGCGACCGGCGCCGATTTCCCAGACCGGTACGATTGCGTGGATCAAGGAAAACTTCTTCTCCAGCACGACCAACGCCGCTCTTACTCTTGTCAGCCTCTATGTCCTTTACCTGATTGTCCCGCCATTTGTGGAATGGGCTATTCTCAAAGCCAGTATCTCGGGCGGTGACAAATCGGTTTGTGATGCCAACAAGGATGGCGCCTGCTGGACGTTTATCAAGGTCCGGTTCGTGCAGATCATGTTTGGTCTCTTTTATGGTACCAATCCGGATCAGATCTGGCGTCCTATCCTGGCATTCTTTTCCCTGGCAGGTCTCATTGGTCTGCTGTTTATTCCCCGCGTTCCCTTTAAGGGATATATCGGTGGATTTATTCTCGTGGTTTTCCCGTTCATCGGATATGCCCTAATCCATGGGGAATGGCTCGGCCTGCCGATTGCTGAAACGTCTCAATGGGGCGGGTTTATGCTGACCTTCGTACTCGCCAGTGTCGGCATTGTTGCCGCATTGCCGATTGGCATATTGCTGGCCTTGGGACGGCGATCCAACCTGCCCATTATCCGGACCATTTCCGTTGTTTATATCGAATTCTGGCGCGGCACGCCGCTGATTACCATTCTGTTCATGGCTTCAGTCATGCTGCCGCTCTTCTTCCCTGCGGAAGTTGATTTCGACAAGGTTCTGCGGGCAATGATCGGGATCACTATGTTCCAGTCGGCATATACCGCGGAAGCCATCCGCGGTGGCCTGCAGGCGATCCCCAAAGGACAGTTTGAAGCCGCGGATGCCCTCGGGCTGGGTTATGCCCAGAAGACGCTGTTCATCATCCTGCCCCAGGCCCTGAAAATTTCCATTCCCGGTATCGTGAACACCTTTATTTCTTTGTTCAAGGATACGTCCCTGGTCTCCATTATCGGACTTCTCGATCTCCTTAATATGGCTGAAACATCGGCCCGTTCACTGGAGTGGAAGGGGTACGATATTGAAGCTTACGTCTTCGCCGCCTTTGTTTTCTGGATTTTCTGCTACGGCATGTCGCTTTACAGCCGTGGACTGGAGAAAAAACTTGATACGGGCCATAAAGAATAGCAGATGGAACTTATTCGATGACAGACACAACCGCAGCCACCGCTCAGGATCTCAGCAATGAAAGCGTGATCAGCATTTCCAATCTCAACAAGTGGTATGGCAATTTTCATGTTCTGAAGGACATCAATATTGAGGTCGGCAAGGGTGAGCGTATTGTCATCTGCGGTCCGTCTGGGTCCGGAAAATCGACGATGATCCGGTGTATCAATCGCCTGGAGGTTCATCAGGAAGGTACGATCCTTGTCGACGGTATCGAACTCAATGACGATCTGAAACACATCGACGAAATTCGACGGGAAGTGGGCATGGTGTTCCAGCACTTCAATTTGTTTCCCCACCTCACGGTTCTCGAAAACTGCACCCTGGCACCGATCTGGGTGCGCAAGATGCCGAAGAAGGAAGCGGAGGAGATTGCCATGCAATATCTGACCCGCGTGAAAATTCCCGAACAAGCCGAGAAATTTCCCGGCCAGCTTTCCGGTGGCCAGCAACAGCGGGTGGCTATTGCCCGCTCACTCTGCATGAGTCCGAAAATCATGCTTTTTGACGAGCCGACTTCCGCGCTTGACCCGGAAATGATTTCCGAGGTGCTCGACGTTATGATTGATCTTGCAGGTAGCGGAATGACCATGCTTTGCGTTACCCATGAAATGGGCTTTGCCAAGCAGGTTGCCAACCGGGTGATTTTCATGGATGGCGGCGAAATTGTTGAGCAGAACGAACCTAATGAGTTTTTTGACAATCCTCAAAACGAACGGACAAAACTGTTCCTGAGCCAGATCCTCGCCCATTAGAGTGCGAGTGCAGCGTCGCGACCTTCAGGGCACCTCCCCCCCGGTTGTGGCCTCAAGACCCGGTCTCAATACACCCATTCAATAGTGCCGTCTCAGCACGCTGCTATGAGATCAACTTCGACGAGAGCGCCGACAGCAAGCCCTGTTACACCTATGCAGGTACGGGCTGGCATCTTGTTCGGGTCGAAATAGGTTCGATAGACCGCATTCATCCGCTCATAGTCGCCAAAATTCACCAAGTAAATTCGAACGTGAACCGCCCGTTCGAGCGCGGAGTCGAAACTTTCTAGGACTGTCTGCAGGTTTTTCATGACCTGGTGGGTTTGTTCTTCGATCGCGCCGGCAACAACTTGCGTGTTGTCCGCGCCGACTGTAGGCATCTGCCCCGTGACAAACAAAAAATCTCCGGCACGCACGGCATGTGAAAAAGGGGCTACGGGTTTCGGGCCGTCGGGGGACATCAGATGAGCGATTTCAAGCATGGCGGCACTTCCTTTCAGCGACGGTCCTTTGGGATGAGTGAACCTACGAGACGAGGCGAATCCGATCAGACAGAGTTCATTCCTCAATAGTTGGCGCATAGACACATTAGCATCTCGAGACATTGGTTCTCAAACGAAAACCCACATCAACACGACAGAGCTTAAACGAATTCGATAGCCGATTGCGACCCCCAGCGGTCTCAGTCCGGACAGATTAATTTTCTGGAATTTGTCGAAGCAAGAAAGGGGATGGGCGAAAAGAACTTAAACGAAACAGTGAGCCCACTTCCCTATAGCGCTCATGAGCAAAACTAATGGCACAAAAAAAGCCCGGCAATGACAACATTACCGGGCCTTTCGAAATCAATCGAATGATATGTGCCGTTAGTTGGCCATGTCTTTCAAAGCTTTCAGGGGCTGAACTTTAACGACGGTCTTGGCGGGTTTCGCTTTGAACATCATTTCTTCGCCGGTGAATGGATTAATGCCTTTGCGTGCTTTGGTCGCAGGCTTACGTACGGTTTTAATTTTCATCAGACCAGGCACTGTGAACTCTCCTGCGCCGCGCTTTTTCAAATGGCGTTCGATAACGGCACTCAGCTCGTCCATGACAGCTGTGACAGATTTCTTGTCGAGACCTGTGTTTTCAGCAAGCGTTGACAGCAATTGTGATTTTGTCAGAGGTTCGCTGATTGCGGTCAATTTTCGAGCCGGAGTTTTTTCTTTAAGCATCTATGTCACCTTCCTGTTTTGTTTCTTTGGTGGCTGAATAAGCCACAATGTTCATTCGGCCCGCCAAATATTCGTGACAGTTCAGCAAAGCCTCTAAATTCAGATGGAACTCGACGCGTTGGTAATTGCAGTTATCACACCCCGCAACATGACGCCTAACACGTTCCAATCTTATCTATCTTAAACCGGGGGAAGATCTGGTGGGGATAAATTCTCGCCCGAGAAGAAATTCGAATCCCGATTCTAAGCATCGATACGTTTCCATTAGCCACTAATTGTTGCAAAGATCAAGAGAGAAATTCACCCCAGTTGATGAATTTCAACCCTTTATTTATAGGGATAAATGTAAAATTCTGTTACAATTATTGAGCGAGTTGATTCGCGCCATCAAGGATCTTTATGCCTGCATCGGTGGACCATCTAAGCGCAATGTCCGCTGCACTGCCCTTGAGTTGCTGGTCGCCATCGAAGGTCGAAAACATCAGCGCTTCGCAACGGGCCTTCTCATAAGAAGGACGCGCCTGCAAGGCCAGATCCACGGCTTGGGCGAGTGTCCGATCTGCATCTCCGCCCAGCTCCGACAATTTCAGGAGACCATCGGCTTTTTCTTTCGCCTGGTAGGCAGCCCGGTACATCAGCGCTTCCCGGCGTGAAATCTCGGTTTTCCGATCCCGACGCAGTTTTCTGCGAAGAAAATCATTGTCTTCCGCTTCCGCAGGCAGGGGCGTTTCCCGCGCTTCCTGTGCTCTCTGCTTCCAATGCTTATGGGCATGGCACAGTTTGACGAGGGTCAGAAACTGATCCCAAATTTCTTCTGAAAGCTCACCGCGATGAAAGGAATTGGCGTCGATTTCCGGTTGCCAACTTTTAAGTACATCCATGCGAGTCTCCGTACTGCGTTTTTCTTTCCTGCAGATCTTCTTTTGCAGATACCGCTCAGTCCTCAACCCCTGGGCTTAAAGTCCGGTTTATGAATCCCAATTATGCGGATGGCGGTGCGTCTCGGGTGCATTATTGTGATCTACGCAGCACGAATTTCACACAACCATAGATATCATATTCGAAAGGAAAAAAAATTATCCGTTGGTTTATTAACAGGCTTTTCCCCTTCTATATGTGCCTTTTTTCCGACAGTTCCTCTAAATCAACCTGTTCTTTTCCAGCTTGCGACCGAAGTCGATGATGCTATTTGGGACGGTTAATAAGTTTAGAATGTGTTGATTCGACAAAATTCGGAATTGGGCTTTACGTGCAGGCTCCCCTATTGGTTCTCATTCCCCGATTGAGTTCAAGATTATGGTAAACCGGGCAGCGGTTCTTATAACATGACGGCTGCGGGTCGAAACGACGAGAATTCATTTATTGTTAATTGCCAGCACTAGAACGTTTCGATGGTCTTAATGATCGCATCGCCCATTTCCCGGGTCCCGGCGGTACCACCGATATCTCTCGTGAGATCGCGACCTTCATCGATCACCTGGGCCACGGCCTTGTCGACGCATAGTGCCGCCTCGCTCGCCTCGGACACCTGTTTCTTGCGTCCCAGCCAGTCAAGCAGCATTTTGCCTGACATGATCATGGCATAGGGGTTGGCGATGTTCTGTCCGGCGATGTCCGGGGCCGAACCATGCGTTGCTTGCGCCATTGCCTGGGTATCACCAACACATAGTCCCGGTGCCAGCCCCAGCCCCCCGACGAGACCGGCGCCGAGGTCGGTAAGAATATCTCCGAACTGATTGGTTGTGACGACGACATCGAAATGCTGGGGAGCCATCACCAGTTCGGCGGCGATGGTATCGATGTGAATTTCATCGAAGGTGACATCGGGAAACTCCTCCGCCACTTTTCGGCATTCTTCTGCGAACATGCCGCACACAAGCTTGTATACCGCTTCCTTGTGCACGGCGGTCATACGTTTCTTGGGCCGGTCGCGCGCGATTGTAAACGCCTCCCGTGCGACCCGGTTGGCCCCTTTTCGCGTCACCACTCTCGTGCCAATTGAGATTTCGTCATTGGGGCGAAACTCCCCGGTTCCGGCTGTTGCGACATCAAAAGATTGCAGGCCTTCGGTGACTTCCCGCAGGAAGACAATATTCACGTCCTTGTGGATCGAGGGAATATTACCATAGGATACGACCGGCTTGATGCTGGCAAACAGGTCGAACATTTTCCGCAGGGGCGGCATGCCGGCCCAGCCCGGTTCGTTGCGGGGATAGGCGGCATGTCCAATCGGTCCCAGGATCCAACCATCGAGTCCGGCGAGGCCCTCAACCGTATGGTCCGGCAGGGTATGGCCAAATTCCTGATGGGCCTTCACACCGATGGGAAGGGGGAACCAGTCGACTTGAAGACCGGTCTTTTGCGCCGCTGCTTTCATGATATCAACAGCGACAGGTACAACTTCGAGTCCGATGTCATCGCCGAGCAGGATACCGATTTTCATAACTAATTCCTGTTGATCTCGAAAGCTTCATCTCTGAAGTTTCATAAAGGCTTCATAGTTCGTGCATGGCCGGTCCGGGGCGCTTAACAGTCCAAAACCCGGCAGAAATCTCTTTGGAGTCTAGAGCCGCTGCATCACTTTTAGGCGTTGCACATTGTCTCCCGCCAGGTGGGTCCAAACCATGGCATCACGCACAAGTTTGTCGGCACGGGCGTTCATGCGCCGGCCGCCGATCCCGTGAATATCCAGGTTGAGGCGTGTTACTCGCTGGATTACATCCGTGGAGTAATTCATGGCCAGACCAGCATTCGCTGAATGGGTACCCTGATCGTGCTGCCAGGCAACCCTCAGCACAAAGGAACGCAGGGCCTCGGTCAGCATGTGCATTTCATTGAGCTTCAGTTTGACTAGCTGGTGGTCGAAAACTCGCACACCTGCATGGGTTGTGTTCTTGGCAAAATTCGATGTCATTTCCACTGCGTCGTCACACACACCAAGGGCGTTGGCCGCCAGTTCCAGGTCGCCGAACAGGTCGCCACCATCACCGCCACCGGCCTTGGCTGCACCTATGCCGACGGTTCCGACCACATTCTCGTGGGGCACCCGTGCGTCCTCGAAAATCAGCTCCGCATTCTGGTAGAAGCGCCAGCCTCGTTTGTTGAATATTTTGCCGATCCTAAACCCGGGCGTATCTTTGGGCACCAGGAACAGGGTTCCTCCTTCCTTGATGCTGCGCGAGGAATCCGTGCGGGCATCGACAAAAAAGAGGGAGCCGACACTGCCATTGGCGATAAACGCCTTCTCGCCATTGAGTATCCATTCATCCCCATCGCGTTCAGCCCGAAGGCGATATCCCGCCCGCGGATCGTTTTCCGGCGGTAATCTGTTGTCGGATCCGGAGTTAGCTTCGGTAATTCCGCGGCCCATCACATAACGATGATTCGCCAGAAAGGGTTTGAGGAACCTCTCCTTCTGATCATCGGTACAAGAATTGGCAATCTGATGGCTCCATTTCCAGTTCTGGCTGAACGCCTTGGACATGGCGCTGTCCCCCTTGGCAAGTTCCGCCATGACGAGGGCCTGGGAAACGAAATCCGCGCCGGGGCCACCCCACTCCTTGGGCACCGCAAGTGTGCGAAAGCCGAGTTTCGATCCCTTTTCGATTATCTCCCAGTCCCAGGGATCGAACGGTCCTTCGATCTGGTCCCTTTTGAGCGACAGCGGGCGGATTTCCTGTTCGGAAAATTTGCGGGCCTTCTGCTGCCAGCTCTGTTGTTCTTCGTTCAGTGAAAAATCCATTTCGATCTCTCCAATATGTCGGCTACTGGGGTTCGAACCCGGCCACGGTCTCGGCAATCTTGAGGCGCGTGGCGCTGTCGTGACCATCGGCGTTGAGGAACATGAAACTGTCATTGACATATTTCTGCAACGGCATATCGCGCATGACGCCCATGGCGCCAAAATGCTCCGCCGCCAGAAGGGCCACGCGATTGGCGGTTTCAGCCGCATGCGACTGGGCCATGGTGCCGTAGGGCAGATCTGCAACGCTGCCGTCGGCGATAGCTTCGGGGTGGCGAATTATCCATGCCGCTTTCCACACAAGGGTGCGGGAGGCTTCCAGGCCGACGGTCATTTCGGCGATCTTGTCGCCGATCCCCTGGTGCTCGATAATATTGTAACCGCCCTGATAGCGGATCTTCGCATAGTCAATGGCCGAATCGTAAGCAGCCCGAGCCACACCCAGATTGATCGCCGCCATCAGGACCTTGCGGGTCTCATTGAAAGCAGTAAATATATCAGCGTTTCCTTTATCCTCGGCGATAAAACAGTCGCCCGGGATTTCGCAGTCTTTAAAGATGCAGTCTGAGAGGCTTCCGTGTTGCCAGCGTATGGCTGGTTCCCCGTCTTCCGTGGTTTTTGCAAACGGATTTTCATCTGTTTCCAGCGCTAACCCCTGAGTTCCCCGGGGGATGAGGCACAGACCTTGTCCGGAAAAGCGAAAGATCAGAAGTTTGGCTATTTCCGCATTGGGAACCTCAGTCATAGTTCCATTGATCCGCCAACCGTCGTCGCTTTGTTCCAGTGACAATTGCGGTTCCCGATCAACGCCGTCGGCGCGATGATAAGACCAGCCGTCCCGGGATCGTTTATTGATTTCCGCCGGCGCCAGATGATACTGCTCGTCTTCCCCAAACCGGGAGAGGATCTCGGCCACGCGTTCATTGGGAAGGTGGGGTTCGAGGAGATGGCTGGCTGCAAGCATGGACGTTGCCAGGGTCACGGCCAGGTCCACATCTCCCGCCGCCAGTTCTTCAAGGACGAGGCATGCCGTCAGTTCGTCGGCTCCTATGCCACCACTTGTCTCGCTGAGAAGTAACCCTCTCACACCCAGTTGTGAAACCTCGTCCACGAGATCTATAAGCAGGGGTTTGGCGAAGGGTTCCAGCCTTTCAGATTGTGTGGCGGCGGGTGTGATCTTTTCCCTGACGAATTCCCGGATCGTATCGCGAAATTCAATTTGCTCTGAAGTCAAATTTAGGTCGTACATTGGTGCTATAGTTCTTTTGATTGCATGATTCTGGATCGGTTTCCGGTCAAGTACAGAATTGATCGGGCTTGATACTTGAAGCTGGAAAAGGTCGGCCTGACGGCGGGCACAGGACTCCGTGCCTTTCTATGCGGCTGATATGTTATCCGCCGCATACCTATTGCCTGCCCATGGTTAAAATTCAACGATGTCTTCTACTCCGGCTGCATTAGGTCATGCGTTTTTGTTTCGATTTAAGAAATTTTGCTTCTTTTAAGAAAATTCGCGTTGTGTTAGATTTTTGCTGCATGTGGTTGAGGATTCTGAACGCCAATATCGATTTGCGCGTGAAAAATGACAAACAACCAAATGGTTCAGTCCATGTAACACTGGTTTGCATCATGTCTCTCAGTCCGGCATAATGCAAATAAAAAATAAGAATATCGGAGAGGAAAAAGGAGTTTTAGAATGAAGTTAATGAGAAGTTCTCTCAAGTTCGCGGTGGGAGCATCCGCCGCTCTTGCCCTGACAGCTACCACGTCCTTGGTGCAGGCAGGAGGACACATCACACCTCAGGAACAGAAGCTTGTCGAAGGTGCCAAGAAAGAAGGATCCGTAACGCTTATTAATCCGCTTTTCAGTGACCGGACATCTCAGCGTCTGGATGCCGCTTTCAAAAAGCACTACGGTTTGCCCGACAGCTTCAAGGTCAATACGCTGCGTAAAGGAACGGGGGCGACGGTTGCCCAGGTTCGCCAGGAGATGAAAGCGAAAAAATACACCGTTGACGCTATTCTCGTTCACAGCCCTGCCTTTTTTGCCGAAGCCGCCAAACGCGGGTTCTTTGAGGAGCTGGACAGCGGTCAGTGGAAAGAAAGCGAAGCTGGTGTCAAGAAAGCAGGCCAGTATTCAAACTATCCT
Source organism: Methyloligellaceae bacterium (assembly GCA_051009705.1). Taxonomy (GTDB): domain Bacteria; phylum Pseudomonadota; class Alphaproteobacteria; order Rhizobiales; family CAYWUX01; genus JANQOC01. The sequence goes on from JBPCWG010000495.1 coordinate 10,158, forward strand.
TTTGTCGTGACACCTCTGGCCTACACGTTCCAGCCGGTATGGAATTCTTCTTGCCCGGGTATGGAGAATTTCAACGTGTCGTCATATGCCGACGTCGCCAAGGGAGCTCTCAAAGGCAAAACAATTTCATCCGATATCACAAAGAGCTTCACCTATCGTAATACGGTTTTGGCTTTGGAAGAAAACGGTATCAACATTAATGGTATGTGGGATGATCTCAAGAAAACCGATCCCGTCGTTGATTTCCGCACCGAGCCGAAGATCCAGATGGTGATTTCTTGTCAACGTCCGTTTGACATGTGGAACCTGTCAGGCCGGGTTTATCAGAACGTTAAAAAGAAAGCCGACCTGGCCAAGGTTCTGAAAATCGGTTCCTACAAAGAAGGACAGGTGATGCTCGGCAACCAGATCGCCGTTCTTAAAGGAGCCAAGAATCCGAACGCTGCGAAGCTGCTCATCGAATTCCTGCTATCAAAGGAAGGCGCTGATATCGCTGTTGAAGGTGAAGCCATCTATACATTCCGCACCAACTACACACCGCCGGAAGCTGCCAAACCCTATCTGCTGGATCTGTCTCAGCACAAGCTTATTGGCATGAAGGAATGGCAATCTGCACCAAAACAATACAAGCGTCTGAATTCGGAGTGGCAGAAGCGGTTCCGCTAGGATCTCTGTACAATTTAACGAATTAGAAGACTGTCAGAAATAAGCAAGATCGGGATATGGCTGCGGCCGCATCCCGGTCTTGAGTTGAATTCCGTATCCCGGACCGGTAAGAGCTGCAACCAACCTTCAGTGTGATAATCTAATGACTACAGAAACTGCGCCTAGTGTCGTCAAGGATCGTTCTTCTTCAAAGATGGGGAACCTCATTCGGGGGATGTTCACCCAGGAGAACATTCTCACGCTGTCCGTCAGCCTGATTATCGCCATTGCGGTGATCCTGCCGCTCATGACCCTGTTTGTCAGTTCGTTTCTCGTTCTCGACGAATCGGGCTTCGATACAGAATGGGGGTTGGAAAATTACCGCCTCCTGTTCACCGATCAGGTGATCCCCAAGGCTTTTCTGAATACCATCTTGATATCATCGGGTTCGACATTGCTTGCGACCTTTCTCGGAGTCTCACTGGCCTGGATCAATGCCCGTACCAACTGTCCTGGCCGCGACATGCTGGAGCCCTTTAACCTGATCCCGTTCTTTCTGAGCCCGTTTGTTGGCGCCATCGCCTGGCACAATCTGGCGTCACCGAAAACCGGCCTCCTGAACAACTGGGCGCGGGATCTGTTTGGCATCGACTGGGCACTCTTCAATGTCGACAACATATTCGGCGTCATTTGGGTCACCGGTATCTTTTTCGCACCTCTTGTCTACCTGTTCGTGGTCGGATCGCTCCGGCGTATGGATCCGTCTCTTGAAGACAGTGCCCGAACGACCGGCGCGGGTCTGCTGCGTACAACGCTTACCGTGACACTGCCACTGGTAATGCCCGGTATTCTTTCGGGTGCGATCATCGTGTTCGTCACCAGTGCCGGCGAATTCGGCGTGCCGTTCAAGCTATCCGCGCCATATGGCTGGGAGACCCTGACGACTCAAATCTTTTCCAAAGCTGTGGGTGATGATGCCAACCACTATCTCGGGTCGGCCATGAGCATGCAGCTTGGGTTGATCACCGCCATCCTGATCTATATTCAGCAGCGCTATATCGCACCGCGCTCGTTTACGACGGTGACCGGCAAGGGTTTCCGTCCCAATATTCTTGACCTCGGTTCCTGGAAATGGGTGGCCTTCGGCTACAATATTCTGTTCATTCTCGTCGGTGTCGTTCTACCCATCTTCTGCCTTGTGGTGGTCAGTCTGCATCCGGTCTGGCAGGGCTATATAATCCCGGAAGACATGAGTTTCATCAACTACGAGAAAACGCTTTTCTTCTGGCGGCCTGATGCCATCTCGGCAGCAACAAACGGTATCATCAACAGCTTTATTCTCGCTTTCGGTGGCGCTTCCATAGCCATGGTGCTGTCGATCGTAATGGCCTACATGATCCACCGGACCAAGGGTTTCGGATCACGTCTCCTCGACTTCCTTTGCGTTGTACCCATCGGCTTCCCCGGTATCGTGCTGGCCATGGGAGTGCTGGTCACCTATATCCAGACACCCATATACGCGACATTATGGATTCTGCTCCTGGGTTACATCACCCGCTTTTTCCCCTACGGGCAACGTAACGTGTCTTCAATTCTGCTAGCCATTTCCGAAGAACTCGACCAGAGTTCTCGCATGGCCGGTGCCACCTGGGTTACCACATTGAGACGCATTACCATTCCGCTTTTGAAACCTGGAATTTTCGCCGGCTGGATTCTGCTGTTCATCATATTCCTGCGCGAATTGTCCATATCAATCATTCTCTATACAACGGGAACCGAAACGCTTTCGGTCGGTGTTTATTATCTTTCCAACTTTGAGAACGAACCCCTGACGTCGGCACTCTCTGTCGCCCAGACTGTGGTTCTGCTCATATGCATCCTGATCTTCAGAAAGGCTGCCGGGAAAGAAGCGCTGACAGCCTGATTTTTGGGAGGGAACAGGTACGTGACGACAATTCATACTGATCAGGACAATTATCTGGTCGTTCAAAATCTGGTAAAATGGTTCGGTAATGATCGCGCCGTGGACGATGTGTCCTTTTCCATTCCGAAAGGGCATTTCCTCACTCTTCTTGGGCCTTCGGGGTGCGGTAAAACCACAACCCTGATGAGCATCGCCGGATTGCACAGTATCGATTCCGGGGAAATTCGGGTCGGCGATGTGGTCTACACATCCCCGGACCAGGGTATATTCATGGCCCCGGAAAACCGCGATATCGGCATGGTGTTTCAGAGTTATGCCATCTGGCCACACATGACCGTGTCGCAGAACGTCGCCTATCCTCTCGAAATCCGCAAAGTCGAACGCTCGGAAATCGACGACCGGGTAGCCGCGGTTCTGAAGCTCGTCGGCCTCACCGATATGGCGGACAAGATGGCGACCCAGCTTTCGGGCGGCCAGCAGCAGCGGGCCTCTCTTGCTCGGGCAATCGTCTCGCAACCGCGCCTGCTTCTGTTTGACGAACCGCTTTCCAATCTCGACTTGAAGCTCAGGGAGCAGATGCGGGTTGAACTCAAGCGCATTCAGAACGAAGTCGGCATCACCTCAATCTATGTGACTCACGACCAGTCCGAAGCTCTGGTGATGAGTGATGACATCATCGTCATGAGCAAGGGTAAGATCGAGCAGACCGGCGGACCCCTGGAAATTTACAGCCGGCCGGTCAATGGATATGTCAGCAACTTCATCGGTGTTGCCAACCTTCTCAAAGGGCAGGTTCTGGAAACCAACGGTAATGGCCTGGGCCGGGTCCGGATTTCCGAGGGAGGGCAGAATATCGAAGTTGGCTGCAAGATCGGCACCGGCCTGGAAAAAGGCAGTGATGCCATCATTTCGGTAAGGCCGGAGAATGTTGAAGCTGTCAGGGAGAACGGCGGCGGAGCGAGTCTTGAAGGCGAGGTTATGGAAGCCATTTTTCTCGGAAATTATGTCGATTGCCGGATCCAGTGGGGATCGTTCGAATGGAAAGTCATCGCGCATCCACGGACCCGCTTAAAATCCGGTGAAAAGGTTTATCTCAACCTCGACCCTGATCATACGCTGGCGGTGCAGCCATGACCGATCAGACACAGGCAATGGTAGAAATTCGCGGGCTCGACAAGCATTTCGGACCGGAGACTGCGGTTAAAGGGGTTGATCTGGCTGTCGCCTCTGGCGAGTTCGTTACACTTCTCGGACCCTCGGGATGTGGGAAAACGACGACCCTGCGCTGTATCGCAGGTCTTGAACGTCCCGACGCCGGTAGCATTCGTATTGGTGGAGATCTCGTTGCCTCCGCCGAAGACGGTTTCTATCTTTATCCGGAAGATCGCAACATCGGCATGGTTTTTCAAAGTTATGCGGTATGGCCGCATATGACCGTGTTTGACAATGTCGCCTATGGACTGCGCGTACGAAAAGTTGGGAGTGCCGAGCTGAAGAGCAAGACCATGCGCGGCCTGGAACTTGTCGGCCTCGATCATCTGGCGGAACGGTATGCGACCAAGCTTTCCGGCGGTCAGCGGCAGCGGGTAGCCCTGGCGCGAGCCATCGTTTACGAGCCAAAGGTCGTCTTGTTTGATGAGCCGCTGTCCAATCTCGATGCCAAGCTCAGGGAGCAGATGCGTATTGAAATCGTGCGCCTGCAGAGAGAGGTGGGTATCACATCCATCTTCGTGACCCACGATCAATCGGAAGCCCTGGTCATGAGCGACCGCGTCGTCGTCATGGATAAAGCGGTTATTCAGCAGATCGGAGGTCCCCAGGAAATCTACGCCGAGCCCACCAACAGTTTCGTGGCCAACTTTATCGGCGTCGCAACGCTGATGAACGGCAAGCTCAAAGGGCGGGAAGGCGACATCTGTCAGCTTGAAATTCCAGTGGGCGAGGGCCAGCCACCATTGCAGCTTCGGGCGGTCGGTGCCAAAGGCGCCAGCGCCGGCCAGGATATCATCCTTAGCCTCCGGCCAGAGGATATCGAGCTGCAACTGTCAAAGCCTCAAAATGGTGCCGCTGAAAACTTGATGACCGGGCAGGTGATCGATACGGTTTATCTCGGCAGCTTCCTCGAATGCCGTGTCCAGGTTGGTATTCACGAGGTTGGTATCCAGATCGATCACTTTGAACAGCTGGATCCCGGTCAGACAGTCTATCTGTCGTTTAAACCCGAGCACGGTCTTACTCTCACCGAATAGGATCAGGCTGGGTCCGGGACCCGGCCTCATTGTCAGTAAATTTCGATTGTCAAAATCGGTCGCGTTTTTTCGACCTTATTCCGCCGCCTGGGAGAAACGTCCCCGGTCATGGGGTTCGTTGAAATTCACATCCTCCGGACCTTTGGGGATGGTTCCCAGCGGATTGACTCGCTTCAAATACCAATAGCCGCCCTTGAGAGCCTCGGGGAAACACAGATCCGCAACTTTCGGCTGCTGATAGAGATCGCGGGTATAGGCCCACAAATTGGGATAATCCCGAAGACGTTTTTTGTTGCATTTGAAGACATAATGATAGGCATTGTCGAACCGGCTTAGGGTTGGGAATGCGCGCCAGTCTGTCTCGGTAATCTGGTCGCCGCACAGATAACGCTGCTCGCTCAGAATGCTCTCCATGCGATCCATGGCTTCAAAGACATCGTCGTAAGCGGTTTCATAGGCTTCCTGGTCCGTGGAAAATCCCGCCCGGTAAACGCCATTGTTGAACTTCTCATAAACGTACTGATTCATTTCATCGATCTCATCTTTCAGGTGCGGCGGACAATAATCAGGAGAAGCGGCGGCAATATCGTTGAACGCCGTGTTGAGCATGCGAATAATATCGGCTGATTCATTATTGACGATGGTCTTATTCTTCGCGTCCCACAATGTCGGAACGGTGCAACGGCCCGTGTAGTCCGAATCGGCGAGGGTATAAACTTCATGCAGGAATGTCAGTCGGTGATCGGTGCCAGGAACGACATGTGAATCTTCGAGATGGCGGTAGCCCTGTTCGCCTTCGCCCATAAGCTCAAGCTGGATGAGATCTTCGAGATTTTTCAGGCCACGGTAAAGGAGGGCGCGATGAGCCCAGGGGCAGGAACGGGTGATGTAGAGAACATAGCGATTTTCTTCCGCCGGAAATTCGGCCCCCGTATCACTCTTGATCCAGTTTCGGAACGTCGATTTATTGCGGACAAAATCGCCCTTTTTTGTAAATTTTGATGAATCGTCTTTCGTCCATTTGCCGTCAACCAGCATGCCCATGGGGTAGAACTCCTGCAATTGAAATGATTATCTGTTGCGCAGAGTATAACACCCGGCGCAGTTCTCCCACAATGCAGATGATTGCCTGACAGGAATGTAAGAGATCAATGGATAGATTGCTCAAGGCGCTGTTTATGAAACCGAAATTCTCTAATCCAGGTCCTAAGCTTTGAGCGCTGAAATGGAGCGACAGCCTTTTTGGGAAAGCAGTTTCTTATAAGCTTCGGCTTTCACCCGATATTCTCTTTTCGCAACTTTTTCACTGTGCATTTTCACATAGAGCTTCAGAAGCCGGGCATTGAGATCAATGCAGTCCGCCCCTTTTTCCTTTTCCGAGAGCACCGTGCCCGAACTCACAGGCTGCTGCGGTCTCTCAGCAACGGCTGTTTTCACATAAGACGGATTGTCCGGACTGTCCGCGCAGGAAACAAGAAAAAAAGAAACGGCGATTGTTGCCGCAATTTTGCTGAAAGTCATGGTATGCACCATCTCTTCAGCAACCCCCAAAACCCAATATTTCAATATCTAGGAATTATGGCATTACCGTGGGACAATCGGGCAAAATTGTTTTCATCCCCGGAAATGTCGATGCGCAAAGTGAGCCGACGAGCCTTATAACGCCGTTTTTATTTGCGGGTGGCACCCGACATTAACCGTACAGGCAGAAAATCAATTCCGGCATCAACGATTTTGTCAGGACGATGTAAAATCCTGCGTAAAATAATCGGATACGAATATGTTATCGGAGTTGGAACAACCGGCGCGGGTCTCCCGGATCGATGTTGGCTTGACAGCAGCCTCCAACCAAGCCCATGTTTTACCTCGGAGAATCAATTGTAATTTAGTCAAAGGTCGATATCCTTGTCGTCTCCTGTGCAGCTTTCAGTTGTCATACCTCTTTATAATGAAGAGGAATCGATCCCTGCTCTGACACGGGCTCTGGAGACGAGTCTCCGGGGCTTGGCCTATGAGATCCTGTTTGTCGATGACGGTTCCACTGATAAGACGGTGCAGAAAGTGCGGGCGGCGCTGCAACCGGGTTGGCGGCTTCTGGTTTTTCGGCGCAATTTTGGCCAGACATCATCCATAGCGGCGGGAATTGTTGCTGCCAATGGCCGATAAATCGTCACCATGGACGGTGATCTCCAGAACGATCCCGCAGATATACCGATGATGCTGGAAACACTTCAGGCGCAGGACGCCGATGTCGTCGTCGGCTGGCGCAAGAACCGGTATGATGATTTGTTCTTGCGTAAGGTGCCGAGCAAACTCGCCAATATCCTGATCCGTAAAATGACCGGTGTGAATGTGCATGACTATGGCTGCACTCTGAAGCTGTTCACCAGCGAGACCGCCAAGGACCTGGACCTCTACGGGGAGCTGCATCGGTTCGTGCCCGTTCTGGCGCGGCTGACCGGAGCCAAGATTGTCGAGGTGGAGGTTACACATCATACGCGAAGATATGGCCAATCCAAGTACGGTATCGGCCGCACTCTAAGGGTGTTGAGTGATCTGTTCCTGATGTATTTATTTCTCGAATACAGGCAGAAGCCGATGCATCTTTTCGGCACGATTTCCCTTGTGTCTTTCATGCTTGGCGGCCTCATACTCGGCTACCTGGCGATACTAAAATTTATGGGTGAGTCCATTGGTACGAGGCCTCTGTTTTTCCTCGGACTACTTCTGATCATCACAGCTGTTCAGTTCATCACCGCAGGTTTCATATCCGAGCAGCTGATGCGCACCTACTTTGAATCCAGTAACAAACCTCCCTACTCCGTTCGAGAGATATTCGAGGGAGAGGCGGATGTTGAGTCGAAAGTTTGATGTTGAAATCCCTGCTCCGATTCGGTGTTACTGGCTTCACCCTTTTCTTCACATTCCAATCCATACCGCTTCGGGATGTGATCAACCAATTGTCGGACCTGAATTGGTTTTACTTTGTCCTCGGGGTTGCCGCGCTCCACGCTTCTCAACTCGTCAGTGCCTTTCGCACGCGCCTTTATCTGAAATACAAGGGTGTGGAACTATCCCCTGGCCGGGCGTTTTCGCTCCACTATGTCGGCGGTCTCTTTAACATGCTGCTGCCGGGTACCGTCAGTGGCGATGCTTACAAGGCCTGGGTCCTGAAGAATGAGATGGACCGGAACCTGCGGCCTATGTTAGCTGTCATGATTGCGAACCGGGCGAACGGTCTTTGGTTGTTGTTCGTGCTGCTCGCCGCACTCCTTCTCCTTCGGCCTCCGGTACTGCCATTTACGGAATATCCGGCAGTGGTCATTGTTGTGGGCCTGCTCCTGGTCACAGTTATATACAACTTTGCAGCCAACTTGATCTGGGGGGAGAGTCTTTTTCAGCAATACCATGCCGGAATTTATTCCTTCGGCGTCCAGATCATGGTTGTATTTTGCCTGTATTTCCTTTCGCTTGCCCTGGGACTCGAAAACTGGATCGTCTATCTGTGCCTCATGCTCGGCGCTATTGTCGTTGCTATGGTGCCCGTTTCAATTGGCGGTGTAGGTATACGGGAATATATATTACTGCACAGCAGTCCGTTTTTGGGTGCCAATGCCACAGACGGGGTATCCCTGGCCCTGGCTTTTTCACTAATTAGTCTCACGGTTCCTGTTATTGGTGCCGGTTTCTACCTGGGTGTAATACCGCAGTCACGGCCGCCGGCATCTTCCTGAGTCACATCGAATCAGGGTCTTCCCAAATCTGTAAAATCTCCGGCAATTAAATCCCAAATCTCCTCGCACAATATCCAGGAGATCAGTTGAGGCAATAAAATCGGTATACTCCGACGTTGGCAATCGCTTTATGAAATCGTCCGGACCGGTATTAGATAATGCGCACGATATGCGCGAGCACAAGGTTCAACGCCGGTATGGCAAGAACGAAAATCAACAGCTTC
>JBPCWG010000496.1:0-6290 GCA_051009705.1 Methyloligellaceae bacterium
GCTTCCGAGAGAAATTGCGCCACCCAAAACAGAATATTCTCATTGTCACCGAGGAAACCCGTATACACCACCGAAAGTCGCGTTTTGTCTTCCTTGGCATATTGACCGAGGCCGAGCAAGGAATCCATGGACAAAGGTTCGCCACCGCCCTCGAAAAGAGCCCAGTTTCGATGCCGCAGAGAATCCAGCTGGGCAACAAGATCCCTGCGCAACTTGCCAGAAGGGTCCATTCGCTGGGTCTCATCAACCAGTTCCGTGAAGTCATCCTCCAGCAGACCGATTAGATCCGCCAGGGTCACTTCGCGGATTGCCGTTTCACCGAGCATGCGCAATCCAACGGTTAGAATACCTTCCTGCCTTTGATGGGTGGCTGAGTTACCGAGATGAAGCATATCTCCGAGCGCTGCTGCCGAAACATTGGCAAGCTGCTGCTGTTCGTGAGACGGCAGATCGGCAATGCCATTGGGCAGCAAAGTAATGGAGATCGGTCGCCCTGAAACGCGTCCGGGGGTGTAGACCGCGACATCAATGAGTTCCCGTAGCCGCTGACGAAGATCCCGGGAGCTATTCTGGTTATTTTCCTGCCAGACGTCCGGATTGGCATAGCTGCAGAGATCGCCTTTTCTATCTATCAGAATGACCGGAATACCGCGCAGGAGCAGGTTCTCGATCATCGAGAGAGCCAGAGTGGTTTTCCCCGATCCGGACCCTCCAAGAAAGGCGGCATGCCGGGTTAAACGGCTCACCGGTAGCTCGACAGAATCATCTTCCGTTCCCAACTGGCGCCCGACATTCAGGTTCGGCGAATAGGAGGCGAAATGATTTTTCAAAAGGGCCGAGTTTTGCGGACTGACTTCCGCATCCGAAGTCTCTTGCTCCTCTCCCGATCCGGGATGATCATCATTACCCAATTGTGACTCCACCTGCCCCCATTGAAGGGCGGCTGGTGATAAATTACTCAGGGAAGATGAGTCCTGATCCGCTTGTTCGGCTCCGGCTGCTGAGTCCGGAAAGTTAAGATGGTGCACATTCCCTGTTTCAGCTTGCCGCAATGTGCTTTTTTCCGAAGCCTGTTTGGCAACCCTCAGCGGATGCATTTCATCATCAGCGAATTCTTCCAGGTTCAAGCTCTTAGCGCTCGTATTTTCAAGCCTGAGCAATTGACGAATAGATGGCAGTTCTTTCAGAATCTGGGCGGTTTCTGCCCAGGTGCCATATTCAGGATACTCCGAAAACTTTTCACGGAAGGCACGATAGGTGATCATTCTCTCCCACTCATAGATGGGGACAACAAGTCGCCTGCCGCCGTTTGTCACATACCGGCGCAGAATTTTTCCGGTCGCACTCTTGGCATTTGGCGGAAAATCTCCTGCCCGGATAATCACCGATATAATTCCATCGGAGGAATTGAGGACATGTTCAATCTGCCGCTTAAGGCTGCCGCCCTGACTACGCTTGTTGCAGAAAAACAGGCGTGTCTGGAACTGGCTGCCATTTCCATGTTCCACATGCAGGTCAACACCGACGAGATCGTTAAACCATTTGCCCGGCTCAGTGGAGATTTCAACATTGTCTCCGAACTCTTTCGGCACCAATTCCATGGACTGGATAAGGAGATCACAAAGCTCCCGATCGTCTTCCGGTATCTCGGCATGATAGTCGAGCACGAACCTTTCCCAGTTCTGCTGCATAGGGCTGATATGGTCGTCGACTTCGGGCTCGATATCGATGCGATCGGTCTGGAAATCGCGGCCGGCGCAATAATCCGTTCTTCTGATTTCGGCAACTTCAAGCAAACGGCGCGTAGAAAGACCTACCAGGTCCTGGACGAAGTTTTCCCCAAAAATCTGTGATAGCTCCGCCGACAGTTCCGGATGTTCAGTCGCGTTCACGATATGATTCAGACGTTTCTCGATAATAAGACGCGCTTCTTCGATCGTGCGGGATTCTTTCAGATGAATCGGTCCGGCTTTTTCGATCCGATCGATAAAGGATTGCGGCAAGAAATCGCGCATCTGGAAATAAAAATCATCCAGACAAGAAATCACGATTATGCTGGACGGCACGCGATTGGCAATTTGGATGAGATCGCGAATAGCGCGCTGAAACCGCTCTTCCGCGTCATCAAAAAATCTTAGATCCTCGACCTGGTCAATACAGAAAACCAGGGCTCGGCGCTCCGTCGTCCACATAATCCGTCCCAGCGCTTCGATGATCTCGAAGGCCCGATCAGGGCTGTCTGACGGATCGAGAGCGGATATCGATTTCATGCTCGATTCGTTCAGAGGCCGGCCATAAAGATATTGGCGCACCCGTTGATCGACACGTGGGTCGTTGCGCTGAAGGTAGAGCAGACTGCGAATAATATTGATATCCAGGTCCTGATTTTCGAACTTGGGCGAGGAAATTATACCATCGGCAATGTCAACGATCAGCTCTGCGAGGTCGTCAGGATTAAGCTCTTCTTCTCTCAGATAGGCGAGATCATCCCATGAAAGCAGCTCGGCATCGGTACCGAGAACATTTGACATACGGATAAAGCTGTTTTCCGCTGCATCAAACGGATTGTGCGGCTTCTCCAGTGAATTGATGAGACGGCGCAAATAATAATCCGCATAGTTACGGACATCAGGCGTCATTTGCGCATAGCCGAAATAGGCGGTCTGACTCGTATGCGACTGCGTGCGCAATGCCCGCAGCAGATGCGTTTTCCCGGCGCCGCTTTGCCCTTGAAACATGACCACACGGTTTTGCGCCGGCGTAGCACTATCTGTTACCGATGACAGCAGTTCGAAAAATTTTGCCCGTGCATTCGCATGCACGATTTCAACATCGAACGGATCTGCTTTCCAGATATCGTCTTCCCAGGTGATATTATGATCAAAAACCCAGGATGCCCGTTCGGTATTTAATAGTTTTTGGACGTTACCCATTAAGCCCCCTAGTCCTCAACTCTGATTAAATGCCATTCCGTATTCTTATACCGCGTCACCGAATCCTGAATGTCCGATATATTGGACTTATCTCTCAGATCCGCGATAGCCAGTGACAGATGCCCTGCCCTGTGGGCTTCTGCCAGCCTGGTCTTGAACTCTCTCTCGTTCAGTTGCTGTCCTACAGTCCGGTTCTGGATTTCCTGCCAGACATGGGAAATGTAGGCGCGCCTGTTTCCATCCCAGCCCTCGGCTTTCAATTTGGCGAGGTTACTGACAACATCTGCGAACGATTCCAGATCGAACCCGTCACTGACCGACTGCGTTCGAATGGCCGTTGGAATAGTCTCGTTCGATGGCGATTTCCCTTGGGCAAACTTCCGGTAAATTGCGACTCGCAGCGAATTTGCTTCCGTGTCGGAAGCATCAACTGCTTCGGCTGCCAATATAGCAAGAAGCTGCGCCGTTGATCCGATCTCTCGCGGCCGCTTCAGATTGCGGCTTGCCAGCATCAGGGCCATGTCTTCGGAAACGACTGTTCCATCGCTCAGCCCCCCCGGCAGATTGTCCATGAAAACACTATTCATGGATTTGACGGCGAGGGCATTGCGTATTTGCGAAAGTGAAGGGATGTGAGCCTTGAGTGGCAAATTATAGTAGACTTTCAATATCGACGCCCGCAGCCCATCTCCGGTTTTGAGGGGTTCAAGCGCTGCCAGCGAGCGCGATTTAATGCGTAAAAATCGAGCCACGATATGCAAGGACTTGATTTCTTCCCAGTGAAGATTGGAAATGGACCGGACCCGCAGAAACGACAAGGCGCGTTTTTCTCCTTGTTCGGTGATTTTCAAAACATCACCTTTTGTACGGAAAACAGCGCCGGAATTGATCAACTGCTCTAGTGCAGCTTCAAGAAGCTCGGAAACTTCCTGAGCACGCGTTTCGGCACTGGCGAAACACAGCATGTCTTTGGCAATTTCGTTAGAATAACAGCCATCTGACTGGACGCACAAAATCCGCATCAGGACGAGATCCTGGAAAATTGCCTTATCCATATCTGTTGCCAGCAATTGTTCCCCCTAGTGACATTTGCGAAATGTAATTCTAACGCATTCATCTAAATTAGCGCCGTCATCGGTACGACCCGAACAGATTACGTATGCGATATCCAAGTACATGGGCGGCCCCACATCGCCTATCTTTGTTAATCCCTAAAAAATTGTACGGCTTAGCAGCGCAGCCGAAAAACAATAATGCCTTCGGGCAAACGACCAGAAAGGACCGAATTTCGCCGATGCAACCTGTTATTGATATGTGATTCGAAAAGGTTTCAGCGAATACAATTGGGCAATTTCCGGAACCTGTTTAAAAATTTCTGTTGATCGTTCCGGAATTCACTTGAGAAGTTCTTGGAATCATACACCGAGGCGATAAAGTCAAATCGATTTCTCAATTACCTGCATCTACCAAATTGGCCGGTTTGCCCCAATGATGTCATGATTTTGAGGTGTCAAATAGGGAAGGCCAATTTTGCCGCCCTGGTCGAATAGTCCTGTGGCCGATAAGTAGTGCCCCAATGTGCACTTTTAGCGAAATATAAGAGAAATCCGTGACGGGAGCCACATAGCAGTCGGAGGGATAAATCAGTATGCGTAAGTTCGTCGGTGTTTTGTCAGGAATTTTGGCCGTTCTAGCACTGCCCGCCTGTTCAAGTGGACTATTCGGAACCAATAACATCGGTTTTGGATACAATGCCGCACCCGTGGAGACGAAGACTCCCAAAATTGCTAGGATTCAGACCCCCTCTCTGACCAAAAAAGCCAGTTTCAAGGTCAAAAAACCTGCGAAGAAATCAAACGGACCGGCTTTGAACGCGGCTGAGGCCAGAGACATGGTCAATATTTACCGAGAAACACATGGCCTGAAACCCGTCCTGTTGCATCCAAAACTTTCGAAAGCAGCAAAATTGCATGCCAAGGATCTGGCGAAACAGGATACGATTTCACATTTTGGATCTGATGGTTCCGATCCGTGGCAGCGGGTAATCAAGGCAGGGTACAAACCCATTCTTGCGGCGGAAAATGTCGGCACCGGCCAGAGATCGTTTGAAGAAGTCATGTTGAGCTGGCAGCAAAGCCCGGAACACAAGAAAAATTTGCTGCTAAAGGAAGCGACACATTTGGGTGTGGCGATGATTCATGAGCCTGGCTCGGAATACAAAACTTTCTGGGCACTTATCGTCGGACAACCCCTGAACTAGAAATTTATCCGCTTGGACTGCCTGATTGATTTGCCACGTCGAACGGGGAAACGTTCTTTAGAAACGTTCTTTAGGAACGTTCGCGGGATATGAGGTCAAATTCTGATCGTTCCGATTTCATTCGACAGGAAGATTTATCCCGCAGCAATACTATTGCAGGGTTTGCCCCGGTTTTCGTCCCGAAATCCGTGCGGCAACTTCCTTCCAGCCCTCTGATCGCAGCTGATCGCCAAATTTTTCATGCTCAAGCGCAAAATAATTTGCAATTGCAAACGCGCTTCGACCATGGCGGCGGCACAAGAGTTCTGCCATTTGATCAACATTCTGCGAACTGATTTTCGCCGCTCCAATATCGTCTCCAAGTGCGTAAGTAGCCATTTCCAAATTCCCTTTAACTTCGGGATAAAAATCGCAAGCACTATGCCAAGACCATTGTTTCAATCCGGCTCAAAAGGGTTAACAAAAGCAGATAATGTGTTAACGCCTTTGATTTTTGCATTCCAGATTTGAAACACAAATTTACCCGGCGAAGCCGCCATCTTCCAGAAATTGGATTTCTTCCGGCGAAGAAGATCTTCCTAACACTTTGTTTCGGTGAGGAAATCTTCCAAATTTCCGGATAATATCGGCATGAATTTCGGCAAACTTGACACCAACTTCATCATTTGCACGGGTGCAGAGCTCAATACAATGATCCTGATGTCCAAGATTTTCGCTGTGCATATAGGGAAGATAGAAGAAGCGCCTGACAGGATTTTGATAGGCCTGGTCGTGGTTTCTCGATAGCGCCTCGTCAGAAACGGCAAGAGCCTTTGAATCAAATTGGAAAGCCCGATCTGAATCACGGTACAGATTTCTTGGGAACTGATCCAGAAGCAGAATAAGTCCAAGCGCCCCCTCGGCTGTAGCCAGCCAGTCATCCAGATGTCCGCCAACTGCAGGCTCCACCAGATCACCAAATTTCTCTGCAATTTCCAGATCGAAAGACGTGTCTTTCTCGAACCATTTTTCAGGTCCCGCGGAAATCCAGAAATTCACAATTTTCGCAGAGTCACTATTGCTTGATTCCGTCATAGTATTCCTCGTCTGTAACACGG
>JBPCWG010000497.1:0-5441 GCA_051009705.1 Methyloligellaceae bacterium
CCGCGGATGCCTATCTGCAGAGACTCATAAAAGGCGGTCACCGAGTTGCGGTTTGTGAACAGACCGAGGATCCGGCTGAAGCAAAGAAGCGGGGGGCCAAGGCGGTTGTTCAGAGGGATGTTATCCGGCTGGTTACCCCGGGAACATTAACAGAGGAGTCCCTGCTTGAGCCCAAAGCCAATAATTTTCTCACCAGTGTTTTTCGATCCGGCAACAATGAAGATGCATCCGGTCACGCTGACTACCATGTGGCATCGATTGATATTTCGACAGGGGAATTCCAGATAAGCTCGACAAATCCGGAAGAGCTTCCCGGCGAAATGATCCGCCTGTCTCCAGGTGAAGTCATTGCTTCCGACAACCAGGCAGCGGACCCGATAATCAAATCGGCCGTTGAGCTTGTCGGCTCCGCTTTTGCTCCATTGCCGGGTTCCTATTTTACGTCCGCCGGAGGAGAAGCCGCGCTCAAGGAATATTTTTCGGTCCAGATCATTGATGGCCTGGGTGAATTCTCGAGACCGGAATTATCGTCGATCGGCGGATTACTGAAATATGTCGAGCTGACGCAGATCGGACAACGGCCGATTCTGAGCTCGCCTGTCAGGCCCAATTCAGAAACAGTCCTGCGGATTGATGCGGCCACGCGAATAAATCTCGAACTCACCAAGTCGTTAAGAGGAGAACGGACAGGAAGTCTTCTCCATGCAATCGATCGGACGGTGACCTCGGCGGGAACCCGTCTTCTTTCACAAAGATTGTCGAGCCCATCGACGGATATTGAAGAAATTCGCGATCGTCTGAAGTCCGTTGCCTATCTGAAAGACGAGCCGGAACTACGTTCTAACCTGCGTGAAGATCTGAAGACGATCCCGGATATCCGAAGAGCCGTTTCGCGACTGGAACTCGGAAGAGGCGAGCCCCGGGATCTTGGCGCACTTCGGCAGGCGCTGGGCTCTGCGCGGAGCCTCCATGACAGGCTTTCCGATTTCAGCAAAGTTATGGGTACACCGGACATTGTATCCGGGATAATCGACAGCCTGAATATTGTCGACAGCAAACTGCTCGAATTTCTTCAAAATGCCCTCGTGGACGAGCTTGCATCTCCAAAAAAAGATGGGGAGTTTATTCGCCCGGGATTTGAAGTTGAACTGGACAAATTCCGGGACCTGAGAGACAAGAGCCGGGAAATACTTGCAAGTCTTCAAAAGGAATATATTGAGCTGACAGGTGTCAAAACCCTGAAGGTGAAGCACAACAATGTCATTGGTTATTTCATAGAAGTCACGGCAACCCATTCCGACGCCTTTTTCCGGGAACCCTTAAACGAAACATTTCAACATCGGCAGACGCTAGTGAATGGTGTCCGGTTTACGACGGCACGGCTTGATGAGATACAAACCGAAATCGTGTCGGCAGCGGAAAACGCTCTTAGTCTCGAATTATCCATATTCGAAAATTTGCGGCAGGATATTTCGCGTCAAGCATCGCAGATAGCCGAAGTCGCCATGGCCATTTCTGAGATTGATGCTCTCGCAGCGCTGGCGGAACTTGCAGAAGAACAAAACTACGCAATGCCGGAGGTTGAAAACGGCCTGTCGCTGGTTATACACCGTGGCCGACATCCGGTCGTCGAACAAGCGCTGAAATCTGAGAAGGAAGGAGCATTTATCGAGAATGACTGCACTCTGGGTGGTGGCAATGATGATGACGGTTTAGACAATGGAAAAAAACTCACGGTTGTTACCGGTCCCAATATGGCTGGTAAATCCACTTATCTCAGGCAGAATGCTCTCATTGTCATACTGGCGCAGATGGGATCGTTTGTTCCCGCCGAAAATGCCAGAATTGGTGTCGTAGATCGACTGTTCAGCCGTGTTGGAGCGTCCGATGACCTGGCGCGCGGCCGTTCGACTTTCATGGTCGAGATGATCGAAACGGCCGGGATACTGAACCAGGCGACAGAACGTTCATTTGTGATCCTGGATGAAATTGGACGAGGCACGGCAACATTTGACGGTTTGTCCATAGCCTGGGCGACCGTAGAGCATCTCCACGAAGTTATAAAGTGTCGCGCGTTGTTCGCGACCCACTATCATGAGTTGACGGCCCTGGCAGACAATCTCCAAAATGCTTCCAATGCGACAATTGAGGTTAAGGAATGGAAGGACGATATCATATTCCTTCACAAAGTTATCAAGGGGGCTGCGGATCGATCCTACGGGGTTCAGGTGGCGAAACTTGCGGGGCTGCCATTGAATGTCATTCACAGAGCCGGAGAAATTCTGCAGCATCTTGAAAGTAGCGGCGAAAAGAAATCTGCGCAGAGCCTTGTGGACGACCTGCCCCTGTTTGCTTCAGCGACACCCGTTACAATTTCGGAAGAGAACGATGAAACTGCGGAACTTGTCGACAAGTTGTTGGCAGCCAATCCCGATGAAATGTCGCCCCGTCAAGCTCTTGAAACACTCTATGAGTGTTTTGCTGTTGCCCAAAAGATCAAAAAGCATACACTCAATTGAGATGATTGGACGAGAATAGTCGGACAATGGAAAAAGTAATTGATCTGGATATCCGGAATGAAGCGCCGTATTTCGATTCGACGGCGTTGCGGGAAATTCTGACGTCCCTCGCTAAAAAACATGCCAAAAATGAATTCGCCTTGCGCGAGGAGATCATCGTCCTGCTCAAGGATCTGATCAACGATGCCCGGCTGATGGCAAAAGAAATTCTGCTGGAAGACGGAAACGGTCGAAAATGTGCTGCTGGATTGTCTCAGTTTCAGGATGAGCTTATTCGCGTTTTATATGATTACACCGTTTATCACGTGTATCGTGCGCAAAATCCGTCGACAGCGGAGCATATGTCAATCATTGCCACGGGTGGATATGGGCGCGGTTTGCTGGCGCCGGGCTCGGATATCGACTTGCTGTTTTTGCTGCCATACAAGCAGACCGCCTGGGGCGAAAGCGTTGTTGAGAATATTTTATATATTCTTTGGGACCTCGGTTTCAAAGTTGGCCATGCGACGCGAACCATTGAACAATGCGTGAAGCTTTCAATTACGGATATGACTATTCGGACCGCTATGCTGGATGCGCGGCTAATCTGGGGTGATGAGGATCTGTTTCAGGAATTCGTTGAACGCTTCAACAGTGACATTGTTCAGGGAACCACAAAAGCTTTTATCGATGCAAAGCTCGAAGAACGGGATTCCCGTCACCAGAAATCCGGAGAATCACGCTATCTCGTCGAACCGAATATAAAGGACGGAAAAGGAGGATTGCGCGATCTTCACACGCTCTATTGGCTGGGAAAATACATCTCAAATGTCGAGTATCGTGATTTTGTCGCGGCTGGAATTTTTACGGCGGAGGAATATCATACATTCCGTAAATGCGAGGAGTTTCTCTGGACAATCCGCTGCAATTTACATTTTCTAACGAGTCGGCCGGAAGAACGGCTGTCCTTTGAGTATCAAACCGAGATGGCCAGTATTCTGGGGTATACCGATCATCACGGCCTGCGCTCCGTCGAGCGATTTATGAAGCATTATTTCCTGGTGGCCAAGGAAGTGGGAGACCTTACCCGCATTGTCTGTTCGGCACTGGAAATAAAAGAATTGAAGAGTGCTCCAAAACTTGATCGTTTGTTCGGTCAGTTTCGCAATCGCCTGCAGACAAAGCTCAAGGGCACAGAAGATTTCAAACTGGACTATGGACGCATCAATGCCGTTGATGCAGATGTTTTCTCGAAAGATCCGGTCAACCTCATTCGCTTGTTTTTCCTTGCGGAAAAGCATCAGGTCCCCCTGCATCCGGAAGTCTTGCGCATCGTTCGCGCCAATCTGCGGCTGATCGATCGGGACCTCAGGAAAAACAAAGAGGCAAACAAGTTATTCCTCGATATTCTAACGGCGAAAAAAAATTCCGAGTCGATTTTGAGGAAAATGAACGAGGCCGGTGTGCTTGGGCGTTTCATTCCGTCATTTGGCCGTGTCGTATCAATGATGCAATTCAATATGTATCACCACTTCACGGTCGATGAACATCTGATCCAGTCGGTAGGTATCTTGAATGAACTGGAAAATGGCGGCGGCGCGGCGGATCACCCGCTTTCAACCAGTATTTTTCACACGATCAGCCAGCGTCGTGCTCTTTATGTCGCGATGTTCCTTCATGATATTGCAAAGGGAAGAGACGAAGATCACTCCATTGCCGGAGCCCGTGTCGCCCGCAGGCTGGGTGGAAGATTTGGATTGTCGGCAGCGGAGATCGATACAATTTCCTGGCTCATCGAGAATCATCTTGTCATGAGCCTGTATGCCCAGAGTCGGGATGTCAACGATCCCAAAACAATCAGTGATTTCGCCGATATCGTCAAAAATCCCGAACGCTTGAAAATGCTCTTGATTCTTACTGTCGCAGATATCCGGGCGGTGGGTCCCGGTGTCTGGAACGGCTGGAAGGGCCAGCTGCTCAGGGCGCTTTACTTTCAAGTGGAGCCCATCGTTGCGGGCGGCGACACCAGTCTCAGTCAAGATGACGAAATAGCCCGGGCCAGGGATTTGATTGCGCAAGAACTCAGCGATTGGTCCGAGGATGCAGTCGCGGCCCTCTTCAACAGGCACTACCCTTCCTATTGGATGAAGACGGATCTCGAGAGCCAGGTGACTCATGCCAAACTCATGGCGCGAGCGGAGGCTGAGGGTTTGCCCCTCGCTACGGATATTTCTACTGATGAGTTTCGAGGTGTAACAATCATAACAATTATTGCACCCAGTCATCCCCATATCTTGTCAAGCATCGCCGGTGCCTGTGCAGCCGCGGGTGCGAACATTATGGATGCCCAGATTAATACGACCCGTGATGGTTTCGCGCTTGATACCATTTTCCTGCAGCGGGAATTTGATCGCGAGGAGGATGAACTCCGTCGTGCAGGTCGAATTTGCGATACAATTACGGCGGTTCTCCAGGGAACGAAACGCGTAAAGGATTTGTTGAATGACAAGGCGGAACCGAACAATAAAGCCCTCGCCTTTTCGGTCGAGCCAGAAGTCTACATTGACAACAAACTTTCCGAAGGGCATACGGTCATTGAAGTCCGGGGGCTTGACCGGCCGGGATTACTTTACGAATTGACGAACACTTTGGGTGATCTTAGCCTCGATATTGCTTCCGCTCATATTGTTACTTTCGGGGAAAAAGCCGTCGATGTCTTTTATGTGACCGATCTCACCGGAAATAAAATCGTCGATAAATCCAGAATTGAAACGACCAAGTCGCGCCTGCGGGCGGTCTTGAAATAAATTCTGACCCGAGATCAGGACCGAAACTCAATGGGCGGATTTTCCGTGCGGGAAACTTTCGCGGTTCACTTGAGGGGAGAGTCGGATACACCCGGATGGTTGGACTCCCCGGAATTTTTCATCAGAACATTTGACG
>JBPCWG010000498.1:0-5615 GCA_051009705.1 Methyloligellaceae bacterium
CGCAGAGGGACGGCTTCAATTTACATCTGGTGGAAACAGATAATCAGGGGCGGTTGGACATCGCAAAACTGGAAGAGGCCATGGGATCAGTTCCGGTTGACACAGTCGTCTATTTTTGCGGACCCGAAGAAATGCGCGAAAGTTTGCAAAAGGAATTTATTGCCAAAAACATTCCGGCACGCAGGTTCAGATATGAAGAATTCCGGATTCGGTCCGGAATTGATTATTTCGCTTTCTTTTCCTGGCTGTTAAGACGGCTGAGGCTCCAGGTCGAAAAAGTGCAAAAATAGCCTTCGGCCTGAGTTAAGGGGGCGAAGCGAGACAATCCCTATTTCACTGGTTGCAAAGATCACCAATTAGGATCCGGCAAAAGCGGGCCCCAATATTTGTTTGAGTCCTTTACGCAGAAGGCCCCTCGCAGACATGAATTCCCCGGATACTCAGTCTGCGGGTTCGCCGAAGAACCGGATGTTGGCGTCCCGGAATATCTTTTGCGCCCTGTCGGCGTCATAGGGACGTTCTGCAAGTGTTTCCGGGTCCCATTCACTTCGTCCATCGGCAAAAAAGTCACCGCCATAGATATGCAGGGCCCCCGTCAGGCGTTCAATGGGATTGATGACGGAATGAATGATGTTCTTCCCCAGTGACAAAACCTGCTTTTCAGAAAGCGAGGAAGCCCCGGCGGCCTCGATCCCGTTCTCGGAACGCTTCCAGTAAATATTGTCTTCGCGACCCGTATAAATCCCGATCTCGGCCCAGGTTTCATTATGATTGTGAGGCATGAGGGTCATAAGCGGCGCCCAGACGACATTCAAGATTGTGAGGTCCGGGGATCTGTATACGGTGTGGAGGCCGGCCTGTTTGGGCTCGCCCAGAATTTCTATTACCTCGTTCGGACTGGAAATGGCCTCGGTAAGGACTTCTCGAATGGCCTGTGGTTTTGAGCTCTCTTGAATTGCGGTTTTGCAGTCTTCGATGAACTGTTCTTTGTCAAACATTTTTAATCCCCGAATACTTTCGTCAAGGTACAACGTTTGTAGGAAGGGCGCGATCTCTCGACACAACAACCTGCAAAGACCAATACCGGCTGCAGGAATCTATGGTCAATCCCCATCGTTGTAAAGTTTCTTTCAATAGCACAACACCGGCCGGAGCCTGCCGCTCAATCGCGCCCGTAATGTCCGGCTGCGCAGTCTCGGTTTCGATTTCCGAGTAAGGGCCAGGTTTTCATTCGCTGTCGCAATGTCGGTCAATGACCCATTGCCGAAATCACATTCTAGTCTGGAAATTTGCTGTTTCGCAGATTATGCGGCAACTCCCATAGGGGAAAATTTATATTGCTTGGTATCAAACAATGTTTCCAACTCGCAACACGGCACCGGTTTGCTGAATAAATAACCCTGGAAACTGCTGCATCCAATGTGACTGAGTTTTTTCAGCTGGTTCTCCGTTTCCACACCCTCCGCAGTAACGATAATGTCGAGCTCGTTGGACATTTCTACAATGGCTTTGATGATTGCCAGTGATTTTGGGTTTGATTCTATGGTTTCAACAAATGCACGATCAATTTTCAGGGTGTCGATGGGTAGATGAATCAACTGGCTCAGTGAAGAGAAACCTGTGCCAAAGTCATCAAGAGCAATGGTGCATCCAAGTTTTCTGAATTGATTTAGTTTCTCGATTGCATCGTAGTTTTCCGACAAAAACACTGTTTCCGTTATTTCCAGCTGCAAACGGGAACTCGACAAGCCACTTTCGACTAAAGCTGATTTCACAATTTCTTCGAGATCATCAAGCACGAACTGTTTTGCTGACAAATTTACCGATATAGAAATGTGTTCGGGCCATTTGGCGGCTTCGAGACAGGCTGTTCTGAGAACCCAGTTTCCGATATCGATTATTGTGTTTGTCTCTTCCGCCAGAGGAATAAATACAGCAGGACTTATAGGGCCCCGAGTTGGATGTTCCCATCTTATCAGCGCTTCAAACCGCAGAGTGGACCCTGTTTTGTTTTCTACTATCGGTTGGTAGCAAAGCTGAAATTCGTTTCTTTCTATGGCGAGTTTCAGATCTTGTTTCAGTTCGCTGTAATCTCGGAACTGCTCCGCTGCTTTACGATCATAAAAAAAGAACTGATTTTTGCCGGACGCTTTTGCTGAGTAAAGTGCAATATCGGCGGCAGTAAGCGCCTCTTCGGCGTTCCGTGCATCGTTTGGAATGATTGTGATGCCAATACTGCATTTTATTGAAACCAGATTATCGTCCACAGAATAGGGACTGCCAATTTTATGCAACAGTTTTTCGCACAAATCTTGTAGTGACATATAGGACTTGAATTCGTGAATGATGGCAAATTCGTCTCCACCCAGTCTCACGAGAACATCTGAAGTTTCAGCGAACGATTTCAGCCGCTCTGCAATTTTTTGAAGCAATTGGTCTCCGGTCGGATGTCCGAAACCATCATTGACTTCCTTGAATCCGTCGAGATCGATCAGCAGCAGGGCGACGGGATGTTCTCGCGTGGCAGTCTGAACCCTTTCTTCAAGTGTCTCGCGGAACATCAGGCGGTTACCAATCCTGGTCAGCGTGTCAATTCGGGCGAGTTCTTCCAGGTCTTGAACATGTGACTGGATATTTTCTGCATTTTCCTGAAGCGTCGATTGCATATTGTTGAACGCTTTGATCACCGTTCCCAGCTCATCATCCCGCTCAATGTCAATTCGAACTGCCGTGTCACCGGTGGCACTTCGGTTGATCGCATTAAGCAAAGATCCGACCGGCTGTCCTACCGTCCAGCGAAAACCGAAAAAACTTGCTGTGATGGAGAGTAGCAACCCGACTGCCAAAGCCGCGAGGATGAACTCGTTTCTTGACTGACGGGCAGCGACGACTTCTTCATCGTTGAAATAAACAATCAGATCATGTTGCGCGTCCACGGGCAATTTTACCGTGCCATATCTCTCCTGCCCTTTGCAGCCGATACGGGCTGGCACTGCGGCAACCAGTTTGGTTCCTGCTCTCAGTTCTGCGCATTGAATGGCACGATCTGAAAGCAGAGTTGAAATCAGACTTTGGGATGACATCAATCCGTTTTCCGACAGATTTTGTGCAATCGCAACGGAAAGCCGTGCGACCTGGTTGCCAATTCTGGCGGAAAGCAGATTTTGAGATATTCTTGTCTCGTGGTTTGAAACAATCTGCAAACCGGTACCGGCGGAAATCACGAATACGGGTACAAAGATTATCAGAAATTTGATGAACAGCCGTGCTCGATAAGGCTTAAATCCAACAGTCTCGGCATCTTGGCGAGAGGGTGTCTGCCTTTTCCAGAAGTTCGTTGATATTTTGGTTGGAGTGAACATAGGGCTGTAGAGAAAAACGGAATTGGTTAGTTAGCGACTGTTACGACGCCTTTTTTCATCATTGCTTTGACGATATATCGCTGATCAATTGATTTGTGGAAGATGACAAAAGATTTGCCCTTGCGACGAAGGTAGAAATCGATATTGACGTTCTTGCCTTTGTCGTCTCTGAAGTCGGAGCAGAGAATATAGTGCTCACCCATGCGCATGATCATCGGGTGGTTCTTTGCCGGATAAAGCGTGCGCAGGTTTCCCTTGATAGGATCAAAGGCGAGATAGGTACCCTCAACTGTGAGGCGATCGATATCGATCTGCATCGTTGCCTGTAGCAGAGTACGATCCGCCAAATTCAGTGATTCATTGGCTTTTGCTTGAATGGGCAAGAAAACAAGTGCTAAGAGCGCTGGAAGGACTGACAGTTTCATTTTCACTCCGAAATTCAATTGGTTCCGGGTAATAATTACCAGAAAAATCAAAATGTTAAACTAATCAGTCGTCGGACATTTTAATATTTCTTGAAATGATTTGTTAACCAATGTCTTAGCCAAAAATTAATATTGGTATTTTAGTATTCCGGTGGTTCAAGGGAAAAATCACACTTACACGCTTGGGATGCTGCACGAATGAACCAACAACAATCAAATATTTTTGAATTTTCAGAAATTAAAAACATTCTCGACGATGTCGTCAAAGAGACGGACAAGAAGCAAGAACTGTTTACGGTGCTGTTTGTTCACCTTACCGGTATTCGAAAAATCAATTCCGGGTTGGGGTATGAGTTCGGCGATGACGCCTACAATATTGCGGTCTCAAAAATTGCAGAGACCATTCCCGATTGCGATATCGTTGGAAAAATATCTTCCGACGAACTGCTGATTTTATCCAAAGACTGCAATTCACCATCCTGTGCGATCAAGGGGAGCCGGGGTGCGATTTCTGTCCTGCAGGAAGATGTCGAATTTAACGAGGTTCGCTGTGCCCTGGAACCCGTGGCCGGAATTTCAATCTTTCCCTTCGATGGCGGCAGCGGTGGCGAACTCATCCGGCATGCCTCTCTGGCCTCCCAGGGTGCGCGGCCCTATGAAGCACCCTATTATTCGTTTTATTCGGCTGAACTCGGACGCAATGCTTCCGAAGAGTTTGAAATGCAGCAATCCGTGCGCAAAGCCATCAGCCAGAAACAGTTTGAGTTGCACTATCAGCCAAAAGTCAGTGCCGCCAATTTCCTGCTCAAAGGAAGTGAAGCCCTGCTGCGCTGGCGAACCGAAGGGAATGACTTTCGCCTGCCTGGAGAATTCCTGAGTACCGCCGAACGCGGAGGCCTTATGGTGCCGCTTGGTCAGTACGTTCTCAACCAGGCCTGTCAGCAGATAAAGGACTGGATTGATCTCGGCTTCACCGATGTCTCGGTCAGCGTCAATGTATCTCCGCAACAATTCATGAAGCCCAACTGGTTCATTAAAGTTCGGGAAGCTCTGGAACAAAATAAAGTTCCTTCCACGGCACTGACAATCGAGATTACGGAAGATTGTGCTCTCTTCGATAAAAAAGACGCCTATTTGCAGATCAACGAACTTCGCGACATGGGCGTAAGAATTTCGATTGACGATTTTGGAACCGGCCATTCTTCTTTGGCCTATCTTTCATCCATTCCGGCGGATGAAGTTAAAATAGACCGTATGTTTGTTCAGAGTGCCGATACCAACCGGACAAATGCCGACATCTGTAAAACCATTGTCAAATTGGCGCATGATCTGAACATGAACGTTGTGGCCGAAGGTATCGAAACCGAAGATCAGGCGATGTGGTTCAGAGAGATCGGGGTCGATACCCTGCAGGGGTTCCATTTTTCCAAAGCCATTGAACCCGATGTTCTGCAACCCTGGCTGAAGACCGGATCAAAGCCGGTCAACAACAATCAGATCACTTCTGCAGCATAAGTAAACGGGCACAAGGCATTCTCAGGCCTTCAATCCCATCGTGTCCGCTTTCGAAGCGATATCGGGCATTGATATCCGGCTGTTGCAATGTCGCCCGGTGACCCAATGCCGACATCAAATCTATTGGTTCGTCAAATCATCGATCGCCGTTTCCGGTCGAAGTCACCGGAGTGTGGCAACGGCCAGGGGCACTTTGTACGGTTTGCACCAGATGATGAAAGTGTCGAATTTTGATACATCGATCTTGCTCGGAATTTTGTAGGATTGCGATCCGCGAATTTTGCGCAACTTGGAGAATTCTGTCGAACGCGAA
>JBPCWG010000499.1:0-7216 GCA_051009705.1 Methyloligellaceae bacterium
AAACAAGCAACAATTCTGATCGACATGGAAGGCCAGATCGTTAAGGAGTGGCCCCTGCCTACGGATCCCGGAAACTATAGCTATCTTCTCAAGAACGGGAACCTTCTCGCAGCCTCAACAACCGAACCGGGGCCGCCCTACGCTCCCAAAGGGGGCCTGATTCAGGAAATTGATTGGGAAGGCAATATTGTCTGGGAATTTCGCGACGACTTTCAGCACCATGATTTTCGACAGCTCGACAATGGTAATATCATCTATCTTGGATGGGAAATTCTCCCGGAAATCTACATGGCACGCATCGAAGGTGGAATACCGGGAAGCGAAGCAGACGCAGGTATCTGGGGCGATTATATTCGCGAAGTCGATCGGGCCGGTGAGACGGTTTGGGAGTGGCATATTTATGATCATATCGATCCCGAGAAATATCCACTTCCAGCCCATGCACATCGCGAGGAATATGCTCATGCCAACACACTCGCACCGACGGCCGACGGAAACCTGCTTGTCTGTTTGCGGCAAATTGATCTTGTGATTTTAATCGATAAGGCCTCGGGGAAAATTATCTGGGAGCGGCAGGATAAGAGCTGGGGCGGTCCCCATGACCCGCATGAACTCGAGAATGGAAATATCCTTATTTTTGCGAACCAGGATAGACAGCGCCCCCTTGGATCAAAGGTGATCGAGTTCGATCGCCATACCGGTGAAACCGTCTGGGAGTATCAGGGGAATCCAACCCATTCCTTCTTCAGCCATTTCATATCCGGAGCTCAACGACTCTGGTCAGGGAATACTCTGATTTGTGAGGGGCTTTGGGGACGAATTTTCGAGGTCACCGCGGATGGAGAAATTGTCTGGGAGTATGTGTCTCCCTATTGGTCACGTAATCGCAAAGGTCCGACTGTTGGAGATTGCAACTTTGTTTTTCGCGCCTATCGTTACCAGGCTGATGGCCCAGAAATACAGGGTCGCCTGAGCTAGGAGCTTTAAAATCATGAGTCGTGCCGATTATCGTCAATTTCTTCCTCAGCCGGGGCAGTCCAGAATTGCTGGTGAAACGGCACGAGAACATGCGGAAAACCGGATGAAAACGGAGAGGACCCAGATACTGTTTAGTGAATGGGACGCTCTCGGAAAAGAACCGTTTCATGGGATCACAACAGACGGTTCGATAGCCGAAGGATTGTTTCCCTTAAATAACGAAGGTGTCCCTTCACAGACCATCGCCGAAACTGCGACCAATGTGCTTTCCCGACTTGACGATGCCCAGAGAAGGAAAATGCAATTCCCGGTGGAGTCCGATGTCTGGCGCAAGTGGCAGAATACCGAACTCTACGTCGAAAACCATGGACTCCGGCTTGATGAAGTTTCCAAGGAGATTCGGGAAGGTGTGGTCGCCGTCCTCCGCGCAAGTCTGAGTACCAGAGGATTCGAGAAATCTTTAGCCGTCATGAGGTTGAACGCTTTTCTCGGCCAGGTCATTGGTAGTCCGGAAGTCTTGGGGGAATGGAGTTATATATTTTGTATTTTCGGACAACCTTCGAGCCTGGAACCCTGGGGTTGGCAACTATTTGGACACCATCTGAGTTTGAATTGCCTGGTTATTGGCGATCAAATGGTGCTCACGCCTTGCTTCCTCGGGGCTGAAATTGTTTATGCAGATAGCGGACCGTTTACTGGTACCAGTCTTTTTGAGGACGAAGAGCGCCTGGGGCTGGAACTATTGAGATCACTGGAAACAAAGGAGCGCACTCGCGCTATAGTTTCTCAATCGATGATGGGGGATGAACTGCCCCCCGGTCGCTGGCATTTTGCAGATCATTTGCACTTGGGCGGAGCCTATCAGGATAATCGCGTCGTTCCATTGGAAGGGCTTCCCTGCGATAAGCTTACTAAAATTCAGCAGAGAAATCTCACGGATCTAATCGAAGCCTATATCGCGCCACTACCTGATGGTCCCAGGTCTGCGCGACTGGAACAAGTTGAGCGACATTTGCAGGACACGCATTTTTGCTGGATCGGTGGCCAGGACGAAAACAACGCCTTTTACTATCGCATTCAGAGCCCGGTAATTTTCATCGAGTTTGACCATCATTCCGGTCTTTTTCTGACAAACGAAAAGCCGGCCAATTTTCATGTACATACGATTGTACGAACGCCAAATGGAAATGATTATGGCGTCGATCTGCTCCGGCAGCACTACGCTCACGCACACCATCATCACGACCATTCATAGCACTTCAAAGTCAATTTCAAACGCAACAAGTCAGACCCAGGGAGTAAAAGGGTATGGAATTGGATATCAAATGCAGACATCGACTGGGTAAGAAATCCGATTCGGCTTGTTCATCAGAACTGACGGATCAGCATAGAGTATTATTCTTGTCGATGCGCTAAAGTTTCATTGTCTCGATTCTGGTCGGGAATTGATCGAGATTAAAGTTTGAAGACCAGACGCGGTTGCGATTTAATCGACTGGTATTATGAATTTTGTTGAATGGGGACGGACTTATGCGACCACTACAGTTTGGTGTAACTTGTTATCGGGCGAGTTCAACGCAACCTGGATATGTCTTGTTCACCCCACTGCGCGGGGAAGAATGTTATCTGTTGGGCGAGCGTGGCGAGATCGTCCACAAGTGGCGCTTGCCTGATACACTCGGCAACTATGGACAGTTACTGGCAAATGGAAATCTGCTCGTCTCAACCAAGCAAGAAGGCGTTCCCAAACTCGCCGCTGCAGGTGGTCGGCTTTTGGAACTCGATCGGGATAGTCAGATTGTTTGGGAGCACACCGATCTTATGCAACACCATGATCTCAATCCCACTCCAGACGGGAATGTGCTCTATTTGGCATGGGAGCTGACCCCCACCAAAGATGCCGGGCGGATCTTGGGAGGGCTGCAGAATAGTGATCACGAAGACGGCGGCGTTTACGAGGATGTATTGCGGGAAGTCGATCGCGAAGGAAATATTGTATGGGAATGGCGAATGCAGGATCACTTTCCTTACGAAAAATATCCGTTGCGGCCAGCGACCGATCGCCATGAATATGCCCACGCCAATACCTGCCATGTTCAGCCAGATGGAAATATTCTTGTGAGTTTCCGGCTTCTGGATCTGGTGATCCTGATTAACCGCGAAACCAAGGAAATTGACTGGGAAATGGCGGATCGAACTTGGGGCGGCCAGCATGACTGTCAGCAATTGGGAAATGGGAATATTCTATTATTTGCCAACGGATCGGAACAGCCAACTCCGGAACATTCCCGCATACTGGAAATCAATCCAGATTCCAGAGAAATTATCTGGCAATACAAAGGTCAACCGCCCGTCACATTTTATTCGCCACGTGTCAGCGGAACATGCAGATTAGATAACGGCAATACTTTTATTTGCGAAGGACAGCACGGTCGATTGTTTGAAGTCACACAAGCTGGCGAAATTGTCTGGGAATACATTTCGCCTTTCTACAATGTTGATCCGCGCATGGGGAAAACCAATCAAATTTTCCGCGCCCGGAAGTATTCCATAAACGATTCGAGGCTCAGTAAACTGCTTGATTCATAAAAGAGATCGCTACCGGGCGAATCCGGATCGGTGGGCCCACCCTGTCATACGCATTTCCAGCCAGGCCATGATCGCATACATGCCGATACCCTCAATTGCCAGTGCAATAAGACAAGCGAATACCAAGGGAACTTCAAAGTTCGCCTGAGCCGTCAACATCATATGTCCCAGCCCTTTATTTGCGGCAATGGTTTCAGACAATACCGAACCAATAAAGGCTAATGTGATCGCAACTTTAAGGGAGCCAAAAAAGTAAGCCTCTGTGAGACCAAAATTCCGGTTGTTTGAATTCGGTCGAACGCCTCCATCCCTTCTACAGAAAATTTTCTCCTGACTTAACTACCTTTCAAAGCAACAAACATGGAACTTGTTCAATGATGCGATTGCTCAGATAATTGCCATCGCATGATATTTTCTTTGGCATTGAACATTTGCGCCGTTGCCAAACTGAACGCACAATCATTGCCGTATTTGCTAGCTGCATTCTGTTCCCGCTTCCATGGAGCTGAATGATACTCCGATTTGAACCGGGATTTTCTGAAGCCGTTAAACTAAGATGTCAGTGTCCGGCGAACAGCCTCATGCCACCCTGAGAGTTTTCGACTGCGATCTGCTTTCGGCATCTGAGGGTTGAATCTTTTTTCCAGCAGCCAATTTTCGGAAAATTCACCTGGTGAGGGATAGAATCCTACATGCATGCCGGCGAGGTAGGCTGCACCTAAAGCCGTTGTTTCTAGAATTGAAGGTCGGTCGACGGGTACATCCAATATGTCTGCCAGGAACTGCATGGTCCAGTCTGAAGCGACCATGCCACCATCAACCCGCAGCACGACATCTTGATCTGTTGGCCAGTCGTTTTTCATTGCCGACAATAATTCCGACGTCTGGTAACACACGGCTTCGAGTGCCGCGCGCGCCAGCTCCTTCGGTCCGGTAGCCCGGGTCAAACCGAAAAGAGCGCCCCGGGCCTCCGCATCCCAGTGCGGGGCTCCCAGTCCTACAAAAGCCGGGACCAGATAAACACTCTGGTGGGGATCGGCTGCCGTTGCCAGGGAACCCGTATCGGAAGCGTTCTCAATAATGCCAAGTCCGTCCCGCAGCCATTGCACGGCGGCGCCGGCAACAAAGATTGAGCCTTCAAGAGCATATGTCGGCTTTCCGCCGAGCTGATAGGCGATCGTTGTCAGCAGTCGGTTTTGGGAATGAATTGGCGTAGCACCCGTATTCATTACCGCAAAGCATCCTGTCCCGTACGTGGATTTCAACATGCCGGGTTCAAAGCAAGCCTGTCCGACGGTTGCGGCCTGCTGGTCGCCGGCAATACCGGTAATGGGGATTGGGGCTCCAAAGAGCTGTGGGTCGGTTGATCCGAAGTCGGTCGCACAATCCAGCACCTTGGGAAGAAGTTCTTTGGGGATGTCGAGAATGTCGAGCAGGGTTGAATCAAACACCCCTTGTCTGATGTCGTAAATCAGCGTGCGGCTGGCGTTGGTGGCATCGGTAGCGTGAACAGTACCTCCAGTGAGTCGCCACAATAAGAATGTATCAATGGTTCCAAATGCGAGATTACCCGATTGCGCCGAGTTGCGGGCCCCATCAACATTGTCGAGGAGCCACTTGATCTTCGTTCCTGAAAAATAGGGGTCTAGGAGAAGGCCCGTTTTTTCCGTAAATGTGTTCTCAACACCTTCAGCCTTGAGAGTCGCACATAGGTCCGAGGTTCTGCGATCCTGCCAGACAATGGCGTTATGCAGTGGTTTACCGGTAGTCTTATCCCAGATTACCGTTGTTTCCCGCTGGTTGGTGATGCCTATGGCAACAATGTCGGTTGCTTCCGCTTTGGCTTGTTCGAGAACCTTCCGGCATGTGGACAAGGTCGTTCGCCACAGATCTTCGGGATCGTGCTCGACCCAGCCAGAGCGTGGATAGATTTGTGGAAATTCCTCCTGAGCCACCGCCTCTATTGCTAATTCCTTAGTAAAGAGAATGGCTCGCGAAGATGTTGTTCCCTGATCAATGGCAAGTACGTATTTACTCACAACCTGCTCCTCTTTCTTTTTTCCCTCTCCATGGCGTCTAGCTAGAGAGCTTTCGTCGCCGAGGGTTTCGAGACTTGAGCGTTATCATGGGAACTTGCTCTCAACCAGTCGCTCAGCCCGTCTACTTCTTCGGGAGAAAACTGCAAACCCAGCTTGGTGCGTCTCCAGAGTATATCATTAACCGATACTGCCCACTCATTTCTTTGAAGGTGTATGACTTCAGCTTCCGTCAATCCGGCCCCAAAGTGTTTTCCCAGATCCTCCCAGTTTTTGGCATTCTCCAGAATGATCATCACCTCGGTGCCGTAGGTGTGGACCAGTCTCACCGCATCCCGGTGATTGAGAAAGGAGTATTTCTTTTCAGTGGATGCAATGAGTGCATCAAACTCTTCAATCGGAAAATTTCCGCCGGGTAGAGGGCTCCGACTCGTCCACGTCCCTTTCAGATCTGGGAATTTGGGTTTGATTTCATCCAGAGCGTTTTCGGCAAGACGGCGATAAGTCGTAAGCTTGCCGCCAAATATATTCAGGAGCCCGGCCTGGTTTGCGTTTCCATCATAATCAAGGACATAGTCCCGGGTTATTTCCTGTGCCTTGGATGCCCCGTCGTCATAGAGAGGACGGACTGCCGAATAATTCCAGACAACATCTTCTGGTGAAACCGAAGTGCGAAAATATTCATTGACGATCTGGCATAGATATTTCACCTCGTCCTCGCTCGTTTCGATCGAGTCGGGATCACCGGTGAACTCGCGATCGGTTGTACCAATCAGAGTGAACTCGTGTTCATAAGGAATAGCAAAAATAATTCTACCGTCGGAGTTTTGGAAAATAAAACAACGCTCATCGTCAAAGAGCCGTTTAACAACAATATGACTTCCCTGAACCAGACGAACGCGACTTTCTGTATTATCCCCGAGAATTCGGGCTCGCACTTCATCGATCCATGGTCCCGCAGCATTTATCAGGAATTTTGATGATACAGTGCTCGTTTCACCCGTTTGCTTGCTCCTGACTTGCAGGTCCCAGTGATCCTCGTGCCGTTCGGCGCAAACAACTTCTGTTCGGGTTTCAATGGTAGCGCCTCTGTGAGCCGCGTCTCGTGCATTGAGAACGACCAGGCGAGAATCTTCAACCCAGCAATCGGAATATTCAAAGGCTTTGCGATAGTCGGATTTGAGATCCTCGGCGATCGGATCTTCTGTCATGTCGATTGTTCGTGTCGGAGGTAGTTTCTTACGTCCGCCAATATGGTCATAAAGGAAAAGGCCCAGCCGCAGCATCCAGGCCGGACGCAAATCCGCGTGGTGCGGTAAAACAAACCGGAGCGGCCGGATGATGTGAGGGGCAAGAGCCCAGAGGATCTCCCTTTCGATCAGGGATTCCCGGACAAGGCGAAATTCAAAATGTTCGAGATAGCGCAGACCCCCGTGAATAAGTTTTGTCGATCCCGAAGATGTCCCGGAGGCCAGATCGTTCTGTTCGGCAAGATAAACCGAAAGACCGCGACCCGCGGCGTCCCGTGCGATCCCGCAACCATTGATCCCTCCGCCAATCACCGCAATATCGAACATAGAAACCGAATACCCTCAAACTTGCCTAGCCGGATC
>JBPCWG010000500.1:0-6884 GCA_051009705.1 Methyloligellaceae bacterium
AAAATCCGCTCTACCTGACACGGCAGGAAGTGACGAAAGAGATCGCCCAGTCCTATTTCGACGCGCTGGAGCAGATTCGCACCCACAAAATCGCTGCCCCCATGGGTTTGCGTCCCAACCAGAGGAGAGCAACCCGCCCGCCCTTTGAACGCAGTCAGCTATCCGCATCCTACATCTCCGCAAATCTTTCCGGCGTCGTCGATCTCGTGCGCAAGTCCGGGGTTCTTGACGAGCTTGACGAGGACGCTCTGCTCACCTTTCAGCAGATCCTGTCCGAACTTGAATTCTCCATGATCATTCTGAACCGGATCGCCCGGGGAGAGCCGGGCAAATTTACGGATCCCGGAATCAGGCGCCAGCTTATGCCCATTGGTTCGCCCCTCAGAATTGCCCGGGACACAGGCGGACTTCTATTGCTTGGGGAAACGGGATTTGCAACACGGTTCAATGATTCCGATGGCAACTGACCGCCGAACCTTTGTCAGCGGACTGACCACGGCAAGTCTCGGATTGCTGTGGCCGGGTTCGTGGCCAGGCTCGCGGCGAGGCTTCGTGGCGCGTGCGGATGACAAGGAGGAGACCACTTATCTCATCGGCGCGGTGCAACGGGCACCCGGCCACTATGCGGCTGCCATCCTGGAGCCGGGCAAGGACCGGCTTCAATTTCTACCGCTCCCGGGACGCGGTCATGACACGGCGATCCGGCCACGGACGGGGGAGTGCATCATGTTCGCCCGCCGGCCCGGCAATTTTGCCCTGATATTCGATCCCCGGAACCGACGCCAACCGCAACTCATCACGTCGCGGCCGGACCGGCATTTCTACGGCCATGGCTGCTATGACCCGAAGGGTAAACTTCTGTACACGACGGAAAATAATATCGCCGACGGTACGGGCCGAATTGTCGTCCGCGACGCCACGGACGGTTATCAATGGATCGGTGAATTTCCGGCGTTTGGAACGGGGCCCCACGATATGGCGCTGTTACCGGACGGGAAGACACTGGTGATCGCCATTGGCGGCATCGAGACCCACCCGGATTTTCCAGACAAGCCCCTCAATCTCCCTGAAATGCGGCCATCCCTGACTTATGTGGACATGGAAACCGGCGACCTTTTGGAACAGGTCTCCCTCGGTTCGGACCTTCACACGCTCTCCATTCGGCACCTGGATGTGGGGACTGACGGAACGGTGGTGTTCGGCTGCCAGCACTATGGGTCCCGGCTCGCAATGCCACCCCTCGTGGGCTTTCACAAACTCGGCGGCAAGGCGCAAATGGTGTCCGTACCAGAAAAGTTGAACCGGTCCATGCGTAACTATGTGGGATCCGTTTCCCTGGACCGGGCCGGGGACCGGGCGGCAGTGACCTCGCCCCGTGGTGGCGTGGCGCTCTATTTCGATGTCGCCAGCCGCAGACTGATCGGAAACAGACGCCTGAAACAGGTGAGCGGTGTTGCAAAAACCCGGGATCCGCACACGTTCGCCCACTCGACCACGGGCGGTGGCCTGAACTGGATTACACCGGGACGGCCTGAAGGATCACACCGGCGACAGCCTGATGGATCACAAAGGCGACAGCCCGAAGGATCAATACGGCGACAGCCCGAAAGATCAAAACGGCGACAGCCCGAAGAATCAAAACGGCGTTTCGAGAACGTAATGTGGGATAACCATCTGTCGGCGCTGATCGACGACGACAAGGCATGACCCCTTCCGAGAACGAACACGGAGGTCAGTGACCCGAGAATGATTCCGGTGGATTTCCGTGGTTCAGGATTTTGACAATTGACCGAAACGGCTGGACTGTCCCCGGACTTCCGGGAAGAAGGACTGCCGCTGATTGCGCGTTCCCAATATAAAACCGGCAACCAGAGCCATCATCAAAACAACGGTAACAACCGCAAATAATGAAATCATCATAACGCATACCCCGCATATAAAACTGAGAGATCCAAAGACCCTACGCAACCCCTATTTTTATAGTGTAAGTGGGAAAAATTGTGCTGTCACAGGGGGTGTGGATAAATTGTGCGTTTCTTATTCAGAGGTTTGAATATGACCAGTTCGGAGTGGAAAAAAGCCCTGATATTTCCGTAGGTGCAACCAAATTCCCACAGTCAAGAAAGCTTATTTCCGAACGGCCACTAATTGGTCTGGTTGCAGCCCTGATTTTCAATTCCCGTATCAAGGCGGGTGCGGCACAGGAGCGCTTTCTTAATGTCCGCGAGATCGTAAAACGCATTTTTCAGGTTCGCACCGGTCAGGTCCGCTTTCTCGAAGTTGGCCCCGGTCAGCCGCGCCGACCGCAATTTGGCTTTTTGCAGGTTGGCGTTCATCAGATTGGCGCCGCGCATATCCGAGTCCCTGAGATTGGCGCTGGCCAGGACAGACTTTTCCAGCTCCGTCCGCAGGAGCGTGGCGCCCTGCAAATTCGACCGGGTCAAATCCACTTCGGTGAAAAAGGCCTCCGTTAAATTGGCGCGAGACAGGTTGACGCCGACAAATCTGGCGCCGGTTGCCTCGACCTCGGAGAGATTGACCCGGGTCATGTCCGCCTCTGAGAGGTCGGTTCCCGTGAGATCCGCTTCGGACAGGTTGGCGGCCTTGAGATTGGCCCCCTTGAGATCGGCTCCGGCAAGATCGGCGCCGCGCAAATCACACCCCTCACACACATTCAATCGCAGAAGCCGCTTCAGATGGCTCTCATTGAAGGCCGCTGCTGGCGCGTGAAAAAGTAAAACAAGGCCAAATCCGACTAGAATAGCTCGCATTAAACCTTCCTTATGTTATCCGGTCAGGGGGTTTCCCAAATCTCAACGGCATGTCTCGTCGCGACCCATGCGCCAGACAATTCTATATCGTTTTTCGAAGATTTGCATCATAATGATCCGAGAACAATCGGTAATGACCGAGATTTGATCGCCTTCAGGGAGATCAGCGGGAAATTCGGGCAAACGGAACGCCATCATGAAAATTGCGATCTTCGGGGCCGGGGCGATCGGAAGCTATATTGCAGGGAAACTCAGCCTTGTCGGCGCCGAAATCACCGTATTTGCACGCGGGGAACATGGCCGGGTAATGGCCGCAAAGGGACTGACCCTGGCGGATCATACGGGAACCTATGAGGTCGATGTGACGGTTGCCAGTTCGGCGGCGGATATCGGCGCGGTCGACGCGGTGCTGGTGACGACGAAAAACCATCATCACAAGGATATCGCGCAACATGTTTTGCCGGTGCTGGACGATGATACGCCGGTGGTCTTCGCCGTCAACGGACTGCCCTGGTGGTACGGGGCGGGACTGGATTTGCCCGGTATCTCCGGCGACCGAGATCCGGCCCGGGCGATCCTGGATCCCGATAAGGTGCTGACCGAGGGAATTGGTGCCGCACGAACCGTCGGATGCGTGGTGTACTCGTCCAATACCATTGAGAAACCGGGATTTGTGCGCAATGGCATGGAGGTGAACCGGTATTATCTCTCGGCCCTTGATTCGGCCATGGAAGCGCGGATCACCCCCCTGAAGGCCCTGTTTGCGGAGGCCGGTATCCTCGGCGATGAACCGGGCGGAGATGACGTTTCCATCCGGCAGCGGATCTGGAAGAAGCTGGTTTACTCCATGAGCCTGGCACCGGTCGCGACCCTGACCGAACTCACCAACGGGCAATTGCGCGACAATGAAGCGCTCATGAACCTGATGAGACAAGTCGGGCGCGAGGGGGCGGCTGTCGCCGCCGCGCACGGATTTGATGTTACCCCGGACCTGAAACTGCCGGGTGGCGGTCGCATCGCCAATCATCGCCAGTCCATGCTGCAGGACGCCCTGCTGGAGCGGCGGATCGAATTTGAACCCATGGTCTCCCTGCCGCTTCTCTACGGGCGGGCGGCGGGCCTCTCCTGCCCGATGCTTGAAACAATTGCTGTGCTGCTGCAGGCACGGTTTCCGAAACATGATCTGGTGCTGACGGATCCTTTTGCCGATACCTGAAATGCAATAATTCCCGATCGGCCCGAACCGCCGTCGCGGTAACCTGTTGGTGACACTGATTTTGCCCTCGGACACCGGTTTTGCTATGAAGGATGACATGATGCAATCCGGAGCCCGGTATGACTGACATTGCCACCCGCGTCTACAACCACATGTGGAAGATCGATCCCATTGTGCGATCCGTGATCGACACGGATTTTTACAAACTGCTGATGGCTCAGAGTATTCTGCATCACCACCCCAAGACCCAGGCGACATTCAGCCTGATCAACCGGACGACGTCGGTGCCTCTCGGCAGGATTATCGACGAAGGCGCGCTCAGGGAACAGCTCGACCATATACGGACCCTGTCGCTGACCCGCGGCGAGAAGACCTGGCTTCGCGGCAACACGTTTTACGGCAAGCTGCGCATGTTCACGCCGGAATTTATCGACTGGCTGTCGGACTTTCGTTTTCCGCCCTATCAGCTGGAGCGGCGCGGTGACCAGTATGAACTAACCTTCGAAGGGTCGTGGATCGAGACCAGCATGTGGGAGATCCCGGCCCTGGCGGTGCTCATGGAGCTGCGCTCGCGGGCGGTGCTCAAGAATATGGGCAAGTTCGAGCTGCAGGTTCTCTATGCCCAGGGCATGACCCGGGTGTGGGAAAAGATCCAGCGCCTGAAGCAGCTCGATAATCTGCGTATCGCCGATTTCGGAACCCGCCGCCGCCACGGCTTCCTGTGGCAGGACTGGTGCGTACAGGCGATGATGGAAGGGCTTGGTGAAAATTTTCTCGGCACCTCGAACTGCCTGATCGCACTGCGCCAGGAGGTGGAGGCGATCGGCACCAACGCCCACGAACTGCCGATGGTTTATGCCGCCCTCGCCAAATCCGATGAAGAGCTGTTCAATGCCCCATACAATGTGCTGGCGGACTGGCAGCAGGATTATGCGGGCAATCTGCTGATTATCCTGCCGGATACTTATGGCTCGGAAAGTTTTCTCGACCATGCGCCGGACTGGCTCGACCACTGGACGGGGATGCGGATCGATTCCGGCGATCCCTTCGAAGGCGGGGAACGGGCCATCCGATGGTGGCAGCAGCGCGGCCAGAACCCGGAAGAAAAACTGCTGATTTTTTCAGACGGTCTCGATGTGGGCCTGATCGAAGATCTGCACAAGGCCTTCCTCGGGCGGGTCTCCCTGGGCTTCGGCTGGGGAACGCTGCTCACCAATGATTTCCGCGGTATTATCCAGGGGCAGGGCCTCGACCCCCTGTCACTCGTGTGCAAGGTGGTCAGTGCCAACGGCGAGCCGGCGGTCAAATTATCGGATAATCCGTTAAAGGCGGTAGGCCCGAAACAACAGATCGAGCGCTACCGCCAGGTTTTCGGCGTCAAGGAACAAAGCCCTCAGCCTGTTGTTGTGTAAACCGACAACAACTTCCCTTCCCTTATATCCTGCTATTTACCTTTTCCGGGTTCCGGAATTATTCTCACCGGTTTTACATATACGGGATGATATAGCTGTAAAACGCGATAAATCCGATCAGGAAGACAAACACGAAAACCGTGAGTTCTTTCAAGAGAGCCTCACGGCGTTTTTTCCGTTTGTTCAGGAACCGCCGCGTCAGACTGAAAGCATACAGGTCTTCGGTGGTCAGTTCATAAGCGGATTCTTCCGGCAAATCGGTTCGGTGGTAAAGATTGATAGTCATTTATACTTCTCCCCAGAGCAATATAATGAACAAATAATAGCTGGAGCTTAGAACAATTGAATTCCGTATTTCAGGAACAATCGCAATAAGGGTTAATTTGCGCGTGTTCGATGAAATATTCTCAAAAGATCATTGAGCGATCGCACAGGCTCTGTTCCTGGGCTCGAATTCATCACCCAATTCCCGAGCCCCATGGGGTGCGGTGCCGTTAAGGTTACGGGCTGTAAGCAATACGGGCTGTGAGCAAAATGTCGAAAAACCAGCCAATTCCGCGAGTTCACACCCCCCATTCGTGCATAGCTGATCTGCGCTTCCGGGCCTAGCTAAAAGCCCGGGGAATCATCACATTAAGTCCAAGTTCAGCGCACTGACGCGCCACACATCATGAACCGTCAAGGAGGATTATCATGAGTTTAAATACCGCTCATCATCACGAACCGTCATTTCGGCATCACAGAAAATCCCCGCTGGAATCCGCCTCGGATTTCTTTGCAGGTATCGGCGACTTTTTCAGCCGGATCACCAATGCGGTTCAGTGTTCAAACGAAG
Organism: Methyloligellaceae bacterium; assembly: GCA_051009705.1. GTDB lineage: Bacteria > Pseudomonadota > Alphaproteobacteria > Rhizobiales > CAYWUX01 > JANQOC01. The sequence continues at coordinate 6,235 of JBPCWG010000500.1, forward strand.
TGTCCTACCTGATGTCTCTTTCCGACAACCAGCTTGCCCGACGCGATCTGAAACGGGAAGACATTGTGGACCACGTTTTCAAGAAATATATGCAGAACCAAATCTGACGATTACACCCGGCGGCAAGGTGTACCCCCCGGGGTACGCAACGCCGCCGGTAATCGGCGAATTCAATTCGCAAAATCATTCTTTCCAGAGATATTCCGGCCAGAGTTTCAAGGCCGCCTGTTATCCGGCCCTCTCATCCCTATCTCTCTCATCCCTAACTCTCGCATTCCTATCGCTCTCATTCCGGCGCTTTTCATTCCGGCTCTCTTCAGCCTGTCGCGTTTTATCCCGCCCTCTCTCGTCACGGTAGTGATACCAGTGATAGAGGAAGCGCTGGCCAACGCGCCGAAACGGCGTGAGAACGCCGTGGTGGGGCAGTGCGGAGGCAAAGATCGGCAGTTCCGGTTTCACGGACCGTCCGGCAACAAGCTGAGCCATGCGCCGCCCGGCCTGGGCTGAATACATCACTCCGTTGCCGCCATATCCCATGGCGTAGAACACCTCTTCCCGGCGATCCGGCTGATAGATGCGGGGCATCATATCATGGCTCACATCCACCCAGCCCCACCAGGAATAGTCGAGATCAATACCTTCCAGGACGG
>JBPCWG010000501.1:0-8459 GCA_051009705.1 Methyloligellaceae bacterium
GAAAATTCTGCTTGGACTTTGTCGGCGTCAATGTCAAACGGTAGCGTCATGGACCGATGGAACGACCCGTGGGTTCGTTCTATTCTGTGGAATTCGCGTCCACTCTCGTTTTTTTCCTCTTTTTCGGATGATTTCTGACCCTTAATGGTGACGGTTGTTCCGCTAATAGAAATATCAATATCCTTTTCATCAACCCCGGGCAATTCAGCCGTTACGCATACTTCATCTTCGGTCTCGCTGACATTGGATTTGACCATGAACCGCTCAACGTCGGACATTCCACTGGGTGTATTCCAATCTTTGAAAACACTGTCTATGGATTTGCGAAATGCATTAAATGGATCCTGGTCGTGATCGCCCCAGGGAAATGAAGGTAGGTTGTTTCTTGCCATAAGCTCGACTCCACTAATGTTAACCTGAGAGAGCCTGATTATATTAAATTGGAACACCGAATTTATTGATTCAAATCAATGGGAGCACGAAATGTGCGCGTACTGGGGTTAGAAATTCAACGTTCTCAGAATTCGATCCGCCTTTGCCAGCATGTATTTCACTGGATGATCGAAAATTGAATCAATCTCGTTTTTGGCGAGACTATTAGAATGTCACTAGAGTTGCGGCAGCTGTTTTACACGTGTCCCATCTTCAAGATTCGGACCTGGAAACAGGATGATTTTATCGCCGGACTCCAGACCATCGAGAACCTCGGTGTGCGTGCCATTGACTTGCCCAATACGGATTTTTTTCATACGCGCTCGGCCATCAATAACCTGAAAAACTGACCATTCACCTTTGTTGCGAAATTGAGCACTCGACGGAATTGTCAGAACATCCTCGGATTCCCAAATAACGATCTGTGCTTCAACACGATAGCCATGTCCCAGGCTCTTACGTTTTACCAGAGGCTCATCAAACTGGATGATAACATTAACTCGTTGCTCCTCAACGCCGAGTGCCGAGAACTTTGTAAAGCCCCAGGGTTCAATGCGTACGACTTTACCATTCAAAGGAGGGCTGCCGCCCCAGTTGTCGATAACGACCCGATTTCCAACAGCAACGCGCACCGCATCTGTCGACAGTAATTCCGCAACAACTTCCAGGTCGTTTGAAATATCACCGATTTCAAGTATGGGAGCCCCGGAAGCCAGAGTGGTTTCGCTGACCTGCATCACACGCAGAATACGCCCCGATACCGGTGCAATCAGCGGCATCACGGCTTCGTCGGTGACAATCTCGGTATTGGGCAACGGACGTTCGCCGAAACTGATGAGACGGGCGCGTGCACTGTCGAGTTCGGCCTCACGAATGGAAATTGCAGCCTTCGCCGTATCAAGAACCGCATAGGCTGTTCGCCATGTCCGTTCGGCCCGGTCCAAAGTTGCCTGCGGAATACTTCCCTTTTTCAAAAGAGTCCGGCTCCGCTCGACATCCAGGTCGGCGAGTTCCTTGTCAGCCATGGCCTTGTTCATGTTCGCCCGTGCCAGGCGCAATGCGGCCTCAGCAGCACTCACAGCGGCGCGCGCCTGTTCCCGGGTGCGAACATCAAGGGCCGTTGGATGAACGGGCAACATGCGGGCAATAGTCGTTTTGCCACCCTCGACCGGATCGCCGGGATCTACCTCAACCCGGAGAATACGACCGGTTATCGGAGCAGAGACAACATAGGCATCGCGGACCCGGGTTTTGGCTTCCTCATCAACGGAGACAGCCATTGCCATACGTCTGGCTTCACCAATATCGACCAGTACCGGACGTGGCCAGAAAGCATACAACATTCCAATGAACAGCAGGCCGCCTGCGCCCAAGGTTAACCAGGATCTTGATTTCTTTTGTGTCATAAAGCCTGTTACTCCCGCGTTTTCAAGGAAGCCACCACATCAATATTATCGATATCCCGTCTGACCAGCCAACCCGAAGCGGCAGCGGCAAATAATACCGCCAAGGCCCCGACCCCGTAGCTCGACGGCACCATTACGGCAGGGATCCGATAGATATCGGTACTGAACGCTTCAGAAACTAAAAAAGTCAGGTAATAACCGAAACCGGATCCAATCGGCAGGGCGATGAGGGTCAGGACCGCGAGTTCTCCCAGCAGAACAAAGGCGGTTTCCCCTTTGGTAAATCCCATAACCCTCAAACTTGCCAGATCGCGCACTCTTTCCGCAAAGGTTATTCGCGCGCTGTTATAGACGATACCAAAGGTTATGACAAAGGCGATTGCCGTCATGATAAAACGCATGGCGCCGGCACCGGAATCCAGCAATCTCTCAAAGGCTTCGCGAGTTTCATTTCGCAGGCTTACCGCCGCGACAGTAGGCATATTTTTGATTTCCCTGTATATCCGTCCGCTCTGCTGCTGATCGATCTGCAGATAAGCACCGGATACACGATTGGGCTCTTTCAACGCGCGATTGAGAGCGCCAATTTCCATGTAAGCGGGCGACCCGAGAAGTGTTTCAGCTATTCCCACTACAGGGATCTCCAGGGTGGGGCGGCGTCCTTCCCGAACTTCGATTGTCAATTTATCACCAGGCTTGATATTCAGGACATTGGCAAGTGAAATCGAAAGTATGACCCCTTCCTGCCGGATATAAATTGGTTTCAACTGGCTATCAACGGCGCGATTCAGTTGTGGCGTTGCTATATAACCGGTAATGCCGCCGCGATAAGAATGAGTGCCATTGCGAAGCAAGGCAGAAACCATTCGATAAGGCTCTGCACGTACCACACCTTCCATTGTGCGGAGATTGTAAATCGATGTATTGGCAAGCGGTTCGACAAAACTGACATTAACGTCGCTGCGGTCCAGCAAGCCGAAGTTGAGATCAAGAGTATGATTGAAACCGCTCATGATACTCAACATTGAGACGGAAAGCGCCATGCCCGCGCTGATTCCAAGGACACTTGCAAGGACTCTCCAGGGATGACGAAACAGTCTTCGAAAGACCATGCGACTCGGCTGATCAAGAAATTTCTTTAAAAATGCCCCGAGATCCCGGGACTTGCTGTAGTCCGGTGGCGCCGGTGGATTCATTGCAACAGCAGGCGTTAGTGCAAAAACGCGTGTCAGAATAAATAATCCACCTGCGGAAGCCGCAGCTATCGTTACTGCAAATGCGGTTATGACGGTCGCCAGATCGGTACGGAATACAAGAAACGGAAATTTGTAATAGGTCTGATAGACCTTGGAGAGATTTTGTCCCGAAACAATACCAAGTAAACATCCCAGCAGGGCACCGAATATTGCGATGAAGAGAATAAATCCAAAATAGTGCCGACTAACTTCCCAGTTTGTGTACCCGAAGGCTTTCAGCAGTCCGATTTGTTCTCTTTCAGATTCAATCATCCGCGATACAACGATGTAGAGGAGAAATGCCGCAACCGCCAGGAAAATGGGGGGAACGGTTCGACTGGAGACCTCAAGGCCCTTGATTTCTTCAACAACGAACCGATTTGAAAACTGATCCTCGACGCCATAGGCTCCAAGTCCGCCATAACTCGAAAGAATTCGATCGACACTAACGAGGATATCCGGCAGCCGGGCATCCGTCGCAAGGGATATCAGAACTTCGTTAAACGCGCCCTCGAGATCATAAGCGGCGGCCAGCGCTCTCTCACTCATCCATATGACAGCAAACCGGGCATCATCGGGCACAAATTCGCCAGGAGCAGCGGAGTAGAGAAATTCCGGCGCTTGTGCAATCCCCACAATTTCAAAAGAACGTCGGGCGCCGTTCATGGTCGCGGACAGGTGATCCCCAAGACCAAGATTGTGAGCTCTTGCAAATGACCGGAGGATAAGAACCTCATCTTCCTGAGACGGGTTTGTCCGTCGACCTTCAGCAAGATAAATATCGTTGAGTCGCGGTTCTCCACGATCGGGAACTGAAATTGCAAGTGTCCGAATAGGAACAGCGACGGAGGGTAGGTTTACCAGGGCGCCACCATTGATGCGTACTTCGGCATTTGAGACGCCGGGCAGTTCGGCAATATCCTGTAACACATGTTTTGGGGCCCTTTTAAGCGATGCAAACACATCTGCGAGCCTATACCTGTCATAGTAGGCGCGCTTTGTCTGTTCCAATGAATTGACAAGCCCATCCATCATGACCAGCATGAGAACCCCTACCGCTATAACCAGTACTATGGCACTGACCTGCCCTTTTGTTCGCCAGAGATCCCGAAGCAGTTTACGGTCAAGAACATAGCTGAAAGAGCGAATTGTATCGGCAATCACCATTCAATTTCCTCTGCCGATACCTTCGATTCATTCTTCTCGATTTGCCGGATGAGACCATCAGAAAAATGAATAACCCGATCAGCCATCGCCGCCGTCGCTGCCGCATGAGTTATTATCAAGATGGTTGATCCGAGTTCCTGATTTAGATTTTGCAGGACCTTCAGCACGGAACGGCCGGTTGTGCTGTCCAGTGCTCCGGTCGGTTCATCACAAAACAGGACATCCGGGCGTTTAGCAATGGCGCGAGCAATGGCCACGCGTTGCTGTTCGCCTCCGGAAAGCTGAGCTGGAAAATGATCCGAGCGTTCATCCAGACCGACGAGCGAAAGAGCCTCAGCCGGACCTAGAGGATTAGCGGCAATTTCAGTAACCAGCTCGACATTCTCATAGGCCGTCAGGCTGGGCATGAGATTGTAGAACTGGAAAACAAAGCCGACATGCTGACGCCGAAACTGTGTAAGTTCAGAGTCATTCATTGCAGTAATGTCACGGTCGTGGAAATGAACCGTACCTTCTGTGACGCGGTCCAGCCCGCCGAGTATATTTAGAAATGTGGTTTTGCCGCTCCCCGAAGCCCCCAGCAAAACGATAAGCTCACTTTCGGGTATTTCCACATCCACCCCGCGTAGAGCATGCACTGCAGACAATCCCGAACCATAAACCTTTGTGATTCCTGTTGTCTTGAAAGCGTATCCGGATTTCTGTTCGATTTCTGACAAGGTCATCGGTTTTCCAAATTCACGTTTGGCCGGACCTTTGGCCTGGCAAAGCAATGTAATTGTAATCTAACAAACTCGCAGCTAATTTTATTTTGATGGGTTCGAACTTGTCTGGTTTTCTTGTAATACTTGTCTGGTTTTCTTGTCATAGAGACAACCGAGACTATTTACTCAAGTTTCCGGTTGGTTACGCAGATAAACAAGCCAATAAACAAGTCCGACCAAAACTCCGCCCCCAATGATGTTGCCGATCGTGACGAAAATGAGATTTCTCAGTGCATCCGCAACAGTAATTTGTGCTTCTAACAGAAGACTCATGGGTAGAAAGTACATGTTCGCAACGGAGTGTTCGAATCCAAGAGCAACAAAGGCGGAGATGGGAAACAAAATGATCATTATCTTACTGGATGCGGAATGGGCTGCAAAACACATCCACACGGCCATGCAAACCAGGAGATTACAAAGAACGCCGCGAAAGACCAGCTCCGTATTTGTCAGCGAGACTTTCGCTTCACCGATACTTCTCGCCGTTTCTGCAAATTGAGCAGCATTGAAGATTCCAGAATAATAAATACTAAGAACAACAAATATGGCGCCGAGAAAATTGCCCATCAAGACGAGAAACCAATTTTTCAGCAATTCAACGCTGCTTATCTTGCTCTCGGCCCAAGACAAAGTTATCAGCGTATTACCCGTAAATAGCTCGGCGCCACCGATAATTATAAGAATCAAACCCAGCGAGAACACAACTCCCCCGACGAGCTTGGTCAACCCCACACCCAGGGTGCTGCCGGTGATCACGACCGTATAAAATGCCGCTCCCAATGAAATGAAGGCCCCCGCAAGAATGCCGAGAGTGAGAATTGAAACGACATTCATTTTGACTTTTTTGACGCCGACATCCTGAATTAGTCGGGCGATGAGGGCCGGTGGCAGGATATCGAAAACACCGGGTTCGAGTTTCTGTGACGACATTTTTTTACCGGAGCCGCACGCGGCCAAAAAGGAAATTATTGATTTTCGCGTAGGGACATGATGTAGGCAGCGACGTCAGCCATTTCCAGCCGCGTCAGCGTCAGGTCCGGCATGGGCCGGTAGGGGAGCACCAGTCGTCCGACAATAAACTCGGTCGTCTGGCCTGGCTTATCGGCGATACTGGTAAACGAAGGTACATCGGCTTTAACGACACCCTTTGCGTCCTTGCCGACAATATGACAATTGCTGCAAATTTGTTGCGCTATCTCCATGCCCTTGGCGATATCAGGCGCACGCTGCGCGCGCGGGCCGTCTTCGACGTTCCCGACGAAGAACACAACGGCTAGGCCCGACAAAATAACGACGTGGAGTATTGAAAATAATTTGGTCATAGTTTCCTTACCTCGAGATCTACTCCCCTTGGAATTCGTCAGATTATTATTATGGACTTTTGGGTATGATCGCGGACCTCCTTGACTTCAGGAAGAATTTCCGCCGCGGCTTTGAGGGCCCGCCTTTCCGTATCCGATTTAACCTGCCCCCAATAGTGCACAACGCCGTTACTGACAATGACGTTCAATCTTGATGTGTCGGACCAGGCCTGCTTGTCCAATGTATCAAGAATATGTGCTCGAATTTTCTTGTCATCCTCCGACGGCTCCTTGGTGCTTTCGGAACGTTTTTTCGCCAGTGCCTGCAGCAGATTTGCCCTGCTAACAATTCCGACGACGGAGCCATCACGCAAGACCGGAGTTCTTTTTATACTGTTCTTTTCGAGAACTTCAGCAATTTGCCAAACAGGTGTGTCTTCGGAAACCGAAACGACATTCTTGGTCATTATCTCTTCCGCCCGCATACCATGTGTCTTTATGAAATCTTCGGCCAGACGCAGTTTGCCTCCGATTGCTGCAAGCCACCACGACGAATATTCTCTGGCACCGATTTCAGAACGGCGTATCAGATCTCCCTCGCTGACCAGGCCAACGAGATCGCCATCTGTGTTTTCGATGGGCAAGGCACTGATATGATGTTTGAGCATCAGATCAACCAGTTCAACAATTGTTGAGTCCAGTCGCGCAGAAACGACATGTTTGGTCATGATGTCCTTTGCCAGCATAGAGTCCACTTCCTGTTCCGTTGAGTTATCTGGAAGATCATAATGGAAATGAAATCGTGCAGCTTTGATCGATATCAATTGCCAAAGCGAAAATTCATTGGGGAAGGCCGGAGAAACATTTGTATTTCGAGCCTTTCGTCGTCAAATAGACCAATTAGCCCTCATCATGGGTCGGAATTTAACCGGTCTGCGCCGCATTCACATACATAGTCTTGGTTTATCTGATCCGGGAAATCGGGAATGAAGACAGAAGGTGTTCGACGTAGGTTCTGCTGTGAACCTTTTATCTATTTGCCGCGACAAAGTTAGGCCATTGAATTTGTTAATCCGGGACACACACCAGTGAATATTTCAAAGAAATCCTATTTAGAGCTCCGCAATCCTCGATTTGGAAAAGCAAACCCAGAGATTATCGAGAACCCACTCTGGCATGAAATTTTGCGGAAACACTGGAGCCCGAAAAATGTGCGCGCGCAATTTGAGGAAACCACAGAAAGTTTCGGAGGACTTGATTCCGATGAAGTCGCACGGCGTCTGGAACACCCGCGATCTTCCGATCGCTTAGAAGATGGCTCTCAGATCTGGGCTTACAACAGGATACATTCCACCCGCACCGAGATTTCGGACAAACAGGCGATAAGGATCGGGGGTCTCTACAAAGAATTTGCGCGCCAAGACGCCACTGACTTCTGTATTTACAACGAGGTCATTGTCGAGCACTTGGGAAATAAATATGAAATATTTGCTTATCCGATGGACGTATTTCCTCCCACCTATGACCATACGGCAACCCATTTGGGAGATTCCATCCTGATCGTCGGGGGACGCGGATATATCGACCTCATGCAACCGGGACAAATCCAGCTCTATCGCCTTGATTTGAAGACCTTCAAGATTGATCCCGTTGAGACGACGGGCACCAATCCAGGATTTCTGTTTCGACACGGTGCTTTATTTGACGGCTCAAGCAAAGTTTTCATCCTCGGGGGAATTCGAATTTCCGGTAGCGACGGCGTGCCTGTCGCCAATGAAACCATGTACGAACTAGATATCCGCAACTGGAAGTGGCGGGCGTTAGATAAAAATGACGGCGGATTTCTCGGCATCAGCGCAGAAGATTATAAAACCATGCGCAGACCACAGTTTGGAACAGCGAATCCTGAAATGGTCACATCCCCGTTGTGGGATTATATTATCCGAAATGATCTCAGCGGTTACATGGTTAGAACCAGATTTGGTGACTGGGACTATGCACCCGGCCGGCCTTATCCCGGTCAGTCGAATTATCGTCAGTTGCCCGTAGGCCCGGTTTGGTCCTGGAGCCGGTTCGGCCAGTCCGTCACAATGCTGAAAGATGGTCGGAAAATTCATATCGGCGGAGAATATGAAGATGCCTACGATCCGGATT
>JBPCWG010000502.1:0-3148 GCA_051009705.1 Methyloligellaceae bacterium
TAGAACAGGCCTATGAACTCAGGGGAGAGACTTATCGCAACCTCATTTGTGCCTTCGGCCCGGAAGATGCCCCACGCGTCGTTATCGGGGCGCATTACGACGTTCATTTCAACAATAATCCTGGCGCCGATGACAACGCTTCGGGGATTGCAGCCATTGTCGAATTAGCACGATTGATTAAGGAACATGAACCCGTACTGTCTCACCGGATTGAACTGGTTGCGTTTACACTGGAGGAACAACCGCATTTCCAAACAAGCGATATGGGGAGTTACCAGTATGCGGAAAAACTTTTCAGGAAAAATGTGCCGGTGAAATTGATGATCAGTGTTGAAATGATAGGATATTTCTCCGATATTCCGGCCTCGCAATCTTATCCAACATCATTTCTCAAACTCCTTTATCCGGGTCGAGGAAACTTTATCGGTGTCGTCGGGCAAGCGCTGGATCGGACAATTGTGAAAAGGGCAAAACGGCTCTTGACTGTTTCCCCGGATCTTCCGGTTTATTCAATCAATGCACCGGCATTTATTCCCGGGATAGACAGATCGGATCATCGCAATTTCTGGCGTTTCAATTTTCCGGCAGTGATGATTACGGATACGGCCAATTTTAGAAATCCGAACTATCATACAGCCAACGATAGACCGGAGACGCTCGACTATGAAAAAATGAAATTTGTGGTTGAGGGGCTCTATCGGATTGCCACCGACTATTAAATTTGCTTGTCTTGTTCGGACACTGACATAGGACATATATTTCTATGAACTTTATGGACGTAGATTTCGCGCAATGGTCGACCTGGATACAGGAGAACTTCCTGACCTGGAATGCGGCGCTTCAAGTCGGGATCATCCTGTTGATGGGCTTGATTGCACGACTAATTGGTCCATCTCTGAAAAACAAAAGTCAGATTTCAACCTGGATACGCAAGCTTACGGGAGACAGGGAATCGAAAATTCAAAGCCTGGCGGCGATAGTTGACAATCTGATTCCCCTTGTGACCTGGGTTGTCCTGCTCTGGGTTGGCATATTCGCTTCACAGATGCTGGAGCAGTCAGACAATATCATAAGAATTGTTGCCGGACTCGTTTCCGCCTGGATACTCGTTCAGCTGATTTCCGGATTTGTGAAATCTGAATTCTGGTCACGCATTCTGGTCGTAATCTGCTGGACGGTCGCAGCCCTGTTTATCCTCAATATCCTTCAGCCGACACTCGAGCTCCTGGATAGTGTTGCCGTACAATTGGGTGATACACGGCTGTCACCGCTCAAAGCGATTAATGTACTGTTGCTCGGGGGTATACTGCTTTGGATTGCAAATGCGGTTTCGAGGCTGGTTAGTATTCAACTGGAACATGTTCCTGATTTTACACCTTCGATCAAAGTTCTGATCAATAAGATCATTCGTTTTTCTCTGATCTTTCTGGCGATCATTATAGCCCTGACAGCGATTGGTATAAAGCTGACCGCCTTGGCCGTACTCAGCGGTGCAATTGGTATCGGCATCGGTTTTGGTCTCCAGAAAATTGTTTCCAACTTCGTCAGTGGAATCATTGTTCTGCTGGATCGATCCATCAGACCGAATGACGTTATCGAAATCGAGGGGACTTATGGGACGGTCAAAAGCCTGGGAGCCCGCTATACATCTGTTATTACTCGCGACGGGACCGAGTATCTCATTCCCAATGAAAGTCTGATTACCCAGCAGGTGGTTAATTGGTCGTACTCGGATACTAACGTCCGGAGAAAAGTCTCGATCGGCGTGTCCTATAATTCGGATATCGAGCTGGCACGTGAACTCGTTCTTGAGGCGATAAAAGAAACTGAACGCATCGTCATATATCCGGAGCCCAAATGTCATCTCTTGGGTTTTGGCGATAATTCTGTCGATCTGGAAGCCCGGTATTGGATTTCCGATCCGGAAAACGGCGTTGCGAATGTGCGCAGCGATTTTTTGCGCAAAGTCTGGAAAAAGTTCCAGGACAACGATATTGAAATTCCCTTCCCTCAACGTGATTTGAATATTCGTGGCGGCAGTTCCATCGATGTTCGCCTGCAGAACAAACAGGATTGAAACAGCCGTAGACAAGTGAGATCAGGCGATGAGTTCAGTTATGCTGACCCGTTCCATACCTTCGACAGGCGAGGAAATACCAATTATCGGATTTGGAACTTGGCAGGGTTTTGATGTGCGTCCCGATGGAAGTTCCCTGGATCAGCGTATGGAAGTTTTGCGAATTCTATTGAACTCCGGAGGCACCGTTATCGACTCTTCTCCAATGTATGGGCGTGCGGAAGAAGTCGCGGGGAGAGCACTGGTACAGTTGAAGTCAGATGTTCGGCCGTTCCTGGCGACCAAGGTTTGGACGAGAGGTCGCAAAGCCGGAATTCGGCAAATGGAAGAGTCCTTTCGATTGCTTGGAAATGACGTCATAGACCTCATGCAAATTCACAATCTTGTCGATTGGCGAACGCATCTGCCGGTTCTCAGAGAATGGAAAGATCAGGGGCGCATCCGATATATCGGTATTACGCACTATACGAATTCGGGCCTGGACCGACTCTGTGAAGCCATGACAGAGGAATTTTTTGACTTTGTGCAGTGCTGTTACGCAATCAATGCGCGCGCCGCGGAAGATCAGTTGCTGCCAATGGCCGCGGAACGGGGGGTTGCCGTCATGGCCAATAAACCGTTTGGACAAGGGGGGCTGTTCTCCTCGATTCGAAGGCATCCGCTCCCCGACTGGTGCGATGAATTCGATTGTACGAGTTGGGCCCAGTATTTCCTGAAATATATCGTCAGCCATCCTGCGATAACGACAGTGATACCGGGAACAAGCCGCATTGAATCCGCAAATGATAATGTCATGGCCGGATTCGGTTGCCTGCCTGATCCGGATCTCAGAAATCGCATGGCGGAATACTGGTCAACGCTCTAGAGATCTGCGGCGACAAATTTGGAGGTCGAGTTCAAAGTGACGACGGAAAACAAAAATTCTATGCAGCAGCGGGTTCAGAGCGAAATCAATGCGCTCCACAAGTTCCTCAGCGGCTGGTTGAGCGGAACATTGGGCAAGGGAGAGCAGGTTTTCGATTTGGGATTGCGAAGCCGTTTGGCACCCGGGTTTTCCAATATTCAGCCAGC
>JBPCWG010000503.1:0-4412 GCA_051009705.1 Methyloligellaceae bacterium
GACAGCACCCTGATTGTCCGAAAAATTTTTGAAATGCGCCGTATCATCTGTGCGACTCCCGCCTATCTGGCGCAGCACGGAACTCCAAATGTTCCGAATGATTTAAAGGACCATAACTGTATATTGATGCAGAATATGCCGCATCTGCACCAGTGGCCGTTTCGCAAGGGCGGGGAAGTTATACATGTTCAGACCGGTGGAGATATTAAAACCGACAATGCGGATATTATGTTCGATCTGGCTGTCGCCGGTCACGGGATCATCCGCATGATCGACCTCCAGCTCAGACCCGCAATTGACGATGGCCGTCTCGTGCCTTTGCTCACGAGCCATCATGTTGATGAGCCGACACCGGTCTGGTCCGTGACACCTCCCGGTCGCCAGCGCATCCCGCGTGTTCGAGCTCTCATCGATTTTCTAGTGACCCAATTGGGGGCGCCAGAGAAAAAAAGAAAAGCTAACTGAATTCAGAATTTTCTTAACTGTATATGGGTGCGACCTGGTGTTGCTCAGGTAAGAAATCCGGCTTTATTCCCGGCAGGCGAACCCCTCGACTTCAATCAGAAACTCCGGAGATGCAAGACCTGAAATCAACAGCAGCGTGTGTGCCGGTTTCAGGTCACCAAAAACCTCTTTGCGTATTTCCCGTGCCACAGGAATGTCTTCCCGCCGAATCATGAAACTCGTCATCTTGATGAGATCGCTAAGTTCCATCCCGCCGTCTTTGAGGATAGCCTCGATATTGGCGTAGACATTGCGTAACTGGCCGGCAAAATCCTCGGGAACATTTCCCTGTGGGTCAACGCCCAGCTGTCCGGAAAAATAAACGGTACGCGCACCGGCAGGGACTTCCACACCATGGGTGTAGTTGCTAAATGGTGCTCTAATGGATGCGGGATTGTAGAAACGCGGCATGGAGATCTCCTCTGTCATTTGTTTTCTGAAATTCCGTGCATTTGTTTGAGTATGGCACGGTTTCTTACGACGAGAAACCGGTGACGTCCCGTGATTATCGAAGTGTATTGGGCAGCCAAGTGATGATCTCCGGAAAGGCGAGGAGAACGGCAATCGTGATGACATCGGCTATGAAGAACAGGGTGATACCCCGGAATATATCTCCCAGGGGAATGTCCGGGCGCACACCGTTGACGACAAAACAGTTCAGACCGATGGGTGGTGTGATCAGGCAGACTTCGGCCATCTTCACCACAATGATTCCGAACCAGATTGAATCGAAGCCAAGGGCGATAACTGCCGGATAAACGACAGGGAGAGTCAGGAGTAGCATGCCGATGGCATCCATGAACATTCCGAGGATGGCATAAGCGACCAGCAGGCAGATCATAATCAGCATGGGATTGACATCCAGGCCGATAATCCATTGGGTAAAAGCTTCGGGTAGTCCCGAGAAGCCGAGGAAACGGACGAAAATCAGAACGCCCCAGATAAGCGAGAATATCATCACCGTCAGTTTTGCCGTTTCCATTAGTGATTCTTTGACGGTTGCGAATTTCATTCCCCGCCAGAGTGCAATGACGAAGACAACGAACGCACCAAGGGCTCCGGCTTCCGTCGGAGTTGCCCAGCCATCGTAGATGGCGGTGATAATGATGGCGACAACGATGAATATGGGGGTTATTCCAGGAAGGGCGGCAAACCGATCCCCCCAGGTAAAGCCTTTTACCGGCGGGCCTAACTCCGGATTGAAACGCGACCACCCCATGATAATCGCCGCGTAAATTATAGCGGAGACCAGTCCGGGCAGGAAACCCGCGAGCAGGAGAAGAGCTACCGATTCCTCGACAATGATCGCATATATGACGAGGATTGCCGATGGAGGTATGAGGGAGGCGAGCGTTCCTCCGGCAGCGACGACACCGGCAGCCAGCCGTTTGTCATAACCATATTTGAGCATGTCGGGGATGGCCACCCGGGAAAACACGGCCGCCGTCGCCGTCGAAGCGCCAGACACCGCGGCAAAGCCAGCGGTAGCAAATACCGTGGCAACGGCCAGGCCTCCCGGCACCCAGCCAATCCATTTACGGGCCGCATCAAAGAGCTGCTCCGTCATGCCGGCATGAAAGGCCAGAAAACCGATGAGAATAAACATAGGCAGGACACTGAGAGCGTATGTCGAGGATTTAGAGTGGGGGACTGTGCCCGCAATTCCGGCCCCCGCGGCCCAGCCGTTGAGTTCAACAAGTCCCAGCAACCCCACAATGGCGGCAGCAAACACGACACGGACACCCAGGAAAACAAAAACCAGGAGAAGACCGACTCCTATCAGACCCACCAGGAAGGGGTCTTCATATCCGATACCGAGAATCATGTTGGTTTTCTGTCTCCCTGGGACAGACCTTCTTCGCCGAAAGTTTCCCTGATTTCGTTCTTGGCCTGCTCAACAACATCAGTCGTGGTTATTGCCCCGGTTCGATCTCCCTGAGGATCGATAAACAGACGAACAGCTCCGACAAACTGTATGGCTAGACGCAGAAACCAAAGCGAGAAGGCGACAGGCACCAGCAGTTTCGAAGGCCAGACAGGATATTCCGCGTCAATTGTCGAGTCGCCAAGTTCATATGCCCGCATGAAATGATCCCAGCCGTACCAGATCAGAACGGAAATGATAAACATCGCCACCAGGAGGCCGGTGGCCTCGACGAACCACAGGAAGCGGCCACGGAGCCGTCCAATGAGGATTTCCATTCGTATATGCGAGGCCAGTCTCTGGCAGTAGGCAGCACCCAGGAAGGCCATTGTCGCCATGGAGAGTTCAACAAGATCGATATAACCGACAATGGGTTGATTGAACACGCTTCTGAGGGTGATCTGCAGAACCCCCAGGATCATCAGGCCGAATATGGCGGCAGCAGCGATAAGGTTGAACAAGTCTTCAATGGGAATGAGGAACCGATGGAAGAGGCCTATGGGATTCTTGTTTCCAGTACCATTTGCAGTATCGGATGACACAATATCTGCCGCCTATTTGCTTGCTTGAGAGAAGTATTAGGTCGAATTATCAGGCCATGGACTAAGGACCATAAGCCAAATTAACTCCGTTGGACAGGGATGCTATTCGCCACCGTTCCTGTCCAACGATAGTCAATTTCGATTTATTATTTTTTCTGGGCTTCTTCAGCAAGTTTCCAGATCGAGTCAAATACATCCTGAGAATTGAACTTGCCTTTGTTTGCAGCAATCCATTCATCCCAGACCGGCTTGCCGGCGATTTCGCGAAGCTTCTTCAGGTCGGCATCGCTGTATATGATCTCTTTCATCTTCTGACGGAACATAGGAAGATTTTTCTTGTCCTGATCCGCATATGCCTTGAGCTGCGTGTCCATCACAGTATTACGTTCTTTCGTTAGCAGGTCTTTATACTGTTTTGGCAGAGCTTCGTAGGCTTTCTTATTGAAAACCCAGCCGCACTCGGATGTTCCGGGAGTCAGATTGCTGGTGAACCATTCTGCCTGATCAGCGATTTTGAATGAAACATGGGCGTAAGTGAAAGGAAATGCGGCGGCATCCAGTGCTCCGCGCTGAAAAGCAGTCGATGTTTCACCGGCAGGTAGGGTCTGACGTACGGCACCGAGTTTTTCCATTGCCTTGCCGAGGCCACCGCCAGCGCGCACTCTCAGGCCTTTCCAGCTGTCCAGGGTTTCCGGAGCTTTACCGCGGCCGAGAATTTCATATTGAGGCAGCAGGCCGGAAACATAAGGAACAGCGTTCCATTTTTCCATATCGGCTACCATAGCTTCGTGTTCAAACATGCGCGAGCGCACATATTTGTCCACCTGCGGAATTCCCAGGGGCAGGAAGGGCAGTGAAAACACCATGAAGGCCGGGTTTTTACCGGGGTGATAGAAATTGCAGAAGGCGGCACCTTCAAAAGCATTCAGTTTCAGTCCGTCGAGTTGTTCCCGGGCTTTCGACAACTGTCCGCCATAAAAGATTTTCATTTGGAATTTGCCGTCGGTTTCCTCGCCGACTTTCTTGGCGAGATATTCCATGCCTGCGGTCAACGCACGTGGATTGCCCCAAACGGAAATTTTCCAAAAGACTTTGGGTCCTTCGACATTTGCAGCAAATACGGAGCCGGTCCATGTAATACTCAAAACCAGCACAGTCAGCCATTTTATCAAGAAATTCATGCTCTTTTCCTCCTAAAGACCAGTGTTGATTTGAGAGACAATTTTCTCTTTTTATTTCAGTCTAATAGACGACTTTGTATCCGTCTAGTAGACTCCAATGGAGCTTTTATCTCTCAATTTAATCGATATAGTTGTATAAATATCAAAAATATCGATTTTGTGAAAGTCCTACGTTGGTCTGTATGGTCCAAATGAAATCTGGAGAAGTTTATGAGTGAATATTACCTGGTGCCGGTCTATTCGAGTCTCGCCCTGTCTGAT
>JBPCWG010000504.1:0-5145 GCA_051009705.1 Methyloligellaceae bacterium
GGGGTGTGGTACGGATGTGATGAGAACCCGAGGAAATCCGGTGACGGATCGCGTTACGCTGACGGCCCTGTTCGGAAACTTAAGCCCGAATGGAGCTGTGATCAACCCCAGTGCGGCGAGCCCGGACCTCTTCCGACACACAGGCACTGCCGTTGTATTTAAAAACGTATCGGACATGTATGATCGCATACATCATCCTGATCTCGACGTAACAGCCGATAGCGTATTGGTACTGAAAAACAGTGGTCCTCAAGGCGGACCCGGAATGCCCGAATGGGGAAACCTGCCGATACCTGAAAAATTACTGAGACAAGGGGTACGTGACATGGTGCGGATTTCAGACGCGCGGATGAGCGGTACGCATTTTGGAACCTGCGTTCTTCATGTGGCTCCGGAAAGTTTCAAAGGGGGACCTCTTGGTCTTGTTGAAGATGGCGATCTGATAACACTGGATGTGACCAAAGGTGTTCTGCACCTGAATGTATCCGACAAGGAATTGTCGGATCGCCGGGAGAATTGGCAGGCACCGGAGTCACCTTATAAAAGAGGTTATGTGTCCCTCTATACGCAACACGTTGCGCAAGCAGACAAAGGGTGCGACTTCGACTTTCTTGAGGCTGGACAGAAAATACCGGATCCCGAAATTTACTAGGTCAGTGAATCTATGAATCAATTTGGAAAAAAAACGAATTCAGTTTCTCCAGGATTGTTCATTCCCGGAAGAGTTTATTTTCGGCTGTTGCGGTGGATTTTGAATCGGACTCAATTGCACTTGTTGAATGTTCCAGGCAGACAGGACCGGGCTAATGGCTGAACAACCTAATCTCCTGTTTTTATTTTCAGATCAGCATGCACAGAAAATCACAGGCTGTTATGGTGATCCCGATGTCAAGACTCCCAATTTGGACAAGCTTGCCGCCCGCGGGGTAAGGTTCAACAATGCTTATTGTCCTTCTCCACTGTGTGTGCCAAGCCGGATGTCCTTTCTCACTGGCCGTTACCCCTCCCAGCAAGACGTCTGGATGAATGACGATTTTCTTCCCTCTGACATTCCCACATTCGCTCATGCACTCGGGGCCGCGGGTTGCAAGCCGACACTGTTCGGGCGACTGCACGCGGTCGGTCCGGACCAATTGCATGGCTATGTTCACCGGCAAGTTGGGGATCACAGCCCCAACTGGATTGGAGTTGAGAAGCATGACATGGGGGCTCTCAAAGGGGCCGCAGGACCGGGTCGCGCGACCTTGGACAAATCCGGTATCGGTCAAAGCGCTTACGAACTCAAGGATTTGGATACGGTAGAGGCTGCACTAAACTATTTTGATCAGCACAATGGGGATGAACCGTTTTGTGTGACAGTCGGACTACTGCTTCCCCACGCCCCTTACGTGGCTCAACGCGAGGACTATGAACTCTACGAAGGGAAAATAAATCCGGCGAGTATCGGAATTCCCGAGAAAGAACATCCCTGGCTTGCATGGTGGCGGAGCAAGCACGATATCATTGATGTTCCCGCAGAGCACGCAGTCCGAGCACGCACAGCCTACTACGCACTGGTGACTTCTATGGACCGCATGATCGGGCAAATACTGGATAAACTCGAAGAAACAAATCTGCTTGAAAATACACTGATCGTCTATGCTTCAGATCATGGCGAACAGATCGGCGAACGCGGATTATGGTGGAAACATACGTTCTACGAAGAATCGGTCAAAATTCCATTGCTTCTATCCTGGCCAGGCCGCCTGCCGCAAGGTGAGCAACGGGATCAGGTCGTCAATTTGATCGATCTGAATGCGACGTTCCTGGACGCACTGGGAGCGGGTAAGCTACCAAACAGTATGGGAAACAGCCTGCTGAGTATTGCTGAGAATCCCAGCGCATCGTGGAACAACGAAACGTTCTCGGAATATTGTTCGGATGTAACTAAATGGGACGGAATGCGCCAGCGAATGATCCGGAAAGACAATTGGAAGCTCATCTACTATCACGGATTCGAGCCTCAGCTGTTTGATCTTGATGACGATCCCCTCGAAACACGGGATCTGTCCGAGGATATGAAGTACCGAGACGTAAAGGCTTCATTGCTGCATAAGGTTCTCGAAGACTGGGACCCCAACGATATTGAACAGCGAATGTTCAGGAAACAACAAGACAAGGAAATCGTTGGAAGCTGGGCGAATAAGACCTCTCCCCCTGAATCATATAGATGGGATCTGAAACCAGAGATGAATTATTTGCGCAATGAATGAACAGCGACCGAACATCATACTGATGATCTCCGATCAGCATGCGGCCCCCTTTACCGGCTGTTACGGAGACAACAATGCAGACACGCCTAATATCGACAGACTCGCACAAAGTGGGGCCCTGTTCGAGAACGCTTATTGTCCATCACCGCTTTGTATTCCCTCACGGATGGCAATGATGGCATCGCAATATCCGCATGATATCGGCGTTTACACAAATCGCGACTATCTTAAATCCGACATACCGACATTTGTTCATGCGCTCGGCATTGCCGGTTACAGGACAAGCCTTATTGGCCGCATGCATTTTATCGGTCCGGATCAGACCCATGGATTTCAAGAGCGCCCCTTCGGTGACATCAGTGTCAATTGGCCGGGATCCCCGTTGATCGACTACGGAAAACTGAACCCGGCCAGGGGCACCAAAGGACCTACACTTCAATATGCGGGCAAGGGTGAAACGATTATCCACCAATATGACCGGGCGGTAACAGAGAGTGCAATCAACTACATCAATGAGCTGGCCAAAAGCAAGGATCCGCGACCGTTCTTCATGACCGTCGGCTGGTATGGACCTCACCCTCCCTACATCGCCCTGAACGAAGACTATGATTATTTTGACGGTCAGTTACCGCCACCCCAACTTGCCTCGTCAAACTGCCAAACAGAGCACCCCTATCTGAAGTCCTGGCGGCAACAAGCAGAATTCGAGAACATAGAAGAAGAACATGTCCGACGCGCGCGTACCGCCTACTATGGCAATGTGAGAATGATCGACCGGCAGGTGGGCAAAGTCATCGATGTTTTGCAAAGAAGCCGTCTCGCCCAAAATACTGTGATTGTCTATGCCTCCGACCACGGCGAACAACTGGGTGAGAGAGGATTTTGGCAGAAAAATACTTTCTATGAGCATTCGATCAAAGTTCCTCTTGTCTGGAGTTGGCCGGAAAATGTTAAACCCCGGCAACGGCGCAAGGAAATCGTGAACCTGATCGACCTGACAACAAGCTTAATCGACATTGCAGATGGCCCGGATTTACCAAATGGAAAAGGCCGAAGTTTCCTTGAACTTCTCCGGGAAGAAACGAATAGTTGGCAGAATCAAACCCTATGCGAGTTCTATGGAGGGCTCGTCAGCATTGAAACATCTGAAATCGCAAACCGAATGATACGAAGGGATCGCTATAAACTTATCCATTATCACGGATTTCCCGAACAATTGTTCGACTTGAATGAAGACCCGTTTGAAACAACCGATCTGATCGAGGATCCCGGCTATAAAAAGATTTCCCGAGAACTGCGTGAAACTGTTCTGCAAAACTGGTCCCCGAAGAAAATCGTTCAGCATATCTCCGACAAAAAGAGGGACGTGGAGGTTTTAAAAAACTGGACAGTCGCAGTGAGACCGGAAGAATCTCATCGTTGGCAGAAAGGGAGCCCGGTTTGACGATTCAAAAGATTCACATTCATCCCTATGTCCAATCTTTACCGGAAACACTCCGGAATGCCCGCAAGCGACCTCTCAAGAAGGAGATGCTAATTGTATCGGTCGAACTCTCATCGGGGGTCAAAGGGCATGGCGAATGCTGGACAGCCGGTATCGGCTTCGAAGCCATAGCGCATACAATTCAGTCTGACCTGTCATCCGATTTGAAGCATCTGCCTCCTGCAGAGGCGCGTAAATATCTCCGGAACTGCCTGTCTGAAGCTATCAAAAACGATGACGAATCCCTGGCGGCGGCAGTGAGCGGTCTCGATTGCGCATGTTGGGATGCAGAAGCAAATGCTGCCGGCATACCGCTCTACGAACTTCTGGGAGGCAAGCACCGTGAAATTTACTGCTATGCCAGCGGCGGCCTGTATGATGACAAAAAGGGCATTCGAGACTTAGAAGCAGAAGTCTGCCGCCATACCGATCAGAAATTTGACGCCGTAAAAATCAAGGTCGCGGGTTTGCCCCTGGAGGAAGATGTTGCGCGCGTTCAGGCGACACGGAAGGCCATAGGCCCTGATGTGAAACTTATGGTCGACGCCAATACCGTCTATTCGGCTACCGAAGCTCAGGCTTTTGCCAAAGCGATCGATGATCAGGACATTTACTGGTTTGAAGAACCCTGCCCCGAAACAGAGCTTGCCGAGCTTCGCACTAACTGCAACCTGCCGATTTGCGGTTACGAACGTGCGGTAGGACAAAAACAATTTGGAGAACTCATCGAACCCGGGCATCTGGATTTTGTCCAGATTGATCTCTCAATTTGCGGTGGCATTACCGAGGCGATAGATATAGTAAAAATTGCCGGATCCCTGCCTGTCACACTACATGGTGCCTCCAGCGTAGTTTTGTTTATGGCAAATTTGCAGTTTGCCGCTGCTTTCCGGCAGATTGAGTCCATTGAATACCACAAGATCCATCAGTGGCCAGTGGAGGGTATCAGAGCACCGGATATAGGCACATCCCCCGGACTTGTCGTTCCTTCCCGGGAAGCGGGGATTGGAGTGGCATTGCCGACAACATGACAATGTAACCCCGGGTTCAGGGGTTGCAAAGAAGCGGCGTCCAGGTGCGGGTCATTACCGGTTCATCAGGGCACAGTGGTAAGGAAATTCCAAAATGAACTTCTATAAGTCTGTTGCAATAATCGGAGCGGGAACCATGGGTCACGCTCTGGGCGTGGTCCATGCTTTGGCGGGATGTCATATCCGTCTTTATGACAGCTCACAACAGACGCTCCGGGAGGCCGAACAAAATATCAGATCAGCGCTAGCGACACTTGTTGAGGCGGGAGAAACCTCGGTACAGAAGGCAGAAGAAGCACAAAATCAAATTGAATTTGTTTCTGCACTGAAAGATGCGGCTCTTGATGCGGACCTGATCATTGAGGCGATTTCCGAGGAT
>JBPCWG010000505.1:0-7478 GCA_051009705.1 Methyloligellaceae bacterium
GGGTCGGTTGCAGGGGACCGGCATACAATTGGGCAGCGCTCAAAGCGCCGCCAGTACCGGTCGTACTGGCAATTTCAGATCGTTGGATTGTGGTGTTGGAGACGGCTCAAAACTCCGTCGATCACGACTATCGCTGGCGTGGTTTGCCCGGCAGCAATCCTTCGCGCTGGGCTTTTTTGCGAGCCAGCTTTCGGATTCGGCGAACCGCTTCTGCCTTTTCCCGGACACGTTTTTCGGAAGGTTTCTCGTAAAATTTCCGCATTTTCATTTCGCGAAAAACACCTTCCCTCTGCATTTTTTTCTTCAGTGCCTTAAGGGCTTGATCAACATTATTGTCTCGGACAAAAACCTGCATTGGCTACTTCATTGCTCCTCTCTTTGATAAAAAGTCACATTACGTGACGGCACAGCTAGAATAAAGTTTCCAGCAATAATGTATTTTCGATTTGTGAAAATAAAAGAAGTGATAACACTAAAAGAACTTCTACAACAAATGGTTTATGGCAGCAATGATCATTTGTTAAGCCCTCAATTAACTGTTCCTGAGGAAGATGGGGTCGTTTTTACTGCACCAACAGTACGGTTTTCTCATCGTCGACATCTAATCGCAGATTCCTTTCGAAGGCACCGATGGCATAACCCTTTGAATTTATATAATTAAATTGAATATTTGGAAATTCGTACCAGAAGTTCCCTAGTAAATGTGCTGCCAGCCAACCACCTTAGTCCAGCAACTGTGGAAGTGAAAGCACATAACGGAGGAATCAGTGCCATGACCAAATACAGAAACAAATTGCCCCAGACCAACGGAAATTTGTTTATTACCGACGGTGGACTCGAAACAACTCTGATCTTTCATAATGAAATCGATTTGCCCTATTTCGCTGCATTCGATTTGCTGAAAGACGAGGCTGGCATCAAGGCTATCGAAAATTATTACCGGACCTATATGGACATCGCCCTCAGGGACAAACGCGGGTTCGTCCTCGAAAGCTGCACTTGGCGGGCCAGTTCCGACTGGGGTGAAAAACTCGGCTACACCAGGGAGACCCTGGCAGACGCCAATCGAAAATCCATCTGGTTACTCGAAAATCTCAGAGAAGAAAATGAAACGGCAACCACACCGATGGTGCTCAGCGGCTGTATAGGTCCCCGGGGTGACGGTTATGATGCCGGTGACTTGATGACCGAGGCGCAGGCACAGGCCTATCATGCTCAGCAAATCGATGTATTTGCGGACACTGCCGCCGATCTGGTTACCGGTGTAACCATGACTAATGCTCCTGAATCAATAGGGATCGTTAAAGCTGCCCAGCAGGCGCAGATTCCCGCGGTTATTTCCTTCACAGTGGAAACTGACGGAAATCTGCCCGCGGGGGATAGTCTGGGTGATGCCATCCGCGCTGTTGACGCGGCAACAGACAATGGTCCCGCCTATTTCATGATCAATTGTGCCCATCCGACTCACTTTGACGGTTCACTGCCGGGGGATGAAGACTGGGTGCAGAGGATTGCTGGCCTGCGCACGAACGCTTCGAAACGAAGTCATGCGGAACTTGATGAAGCCGAAGACCTTGATGACGGTAATCCGGTAGAGCTCGGAGATCTGCATGGGCAGTTGCGTCGCCGGTTTGGCCAGATCTCTGTCATGGGAGGGTGCTGCGGCACCGATCATCGGCATATCGCCGAGATGAGCCGGGCCTGTCGGTAAGGATGGGGCGCCATAACGACAATTGACATTGTCGGCCCCTCTCGTCCCCTTGTTCCATGCACAGTCGATGGGGTCTAAGTCATTCCGGCCGTCAGGTCATTCCGGTCATCAGGTCATATAGGTCGGAAGTACAAACACAGGCGTTAAACGAAGAAATGTGATATTAATCACATTTCTTCGCCCGGATTTGCTCTATATGATTGTCAGGTTCAGCGGATGGAGCGCATGATGCATTTGGAAGAGCGCATAATCGTCAATTCACCTGCGCACAGCATCTTCAAATATTTGCTGTTGTCGTTACAGGGAATTTATTGCGATCGTATCGTGCCCTCGAGGATTCGTAACCGGTTGTTTTTCTCGAACCGGCCAATCCTGTCGCACATCGATCCGCTGAAATTTGCTCCGAGCACAAATACATCTCCCTTTAAACTGTCCAAATTTGAAGCGGACAAAACCTTGTGTCTGACGCCGCGCGCATGGGGCGATCGATTGTTCGTTCTCAGTGTTTCCTATGAACTGGAAGAATTGAACGGCAGAACGGAAGTGATTTCGCGTGTCCGCCTGCCGTCTGCATTTTTGCCCGTCGGCAGTTTGCGCAACGAAAAACAGGTTTTGAGGCGGCAGATGACCCGCAATTCGACCGCTCTGAAACAGATGCTCGAGCATCGCTCAGAATAAATTTCAGGATTTTTTTTGTTTCAGGCGACCATTCGCTCCGCAACAAAGGAACTGTCTGTGGGGATGGGGTCGATGAATTCGACTTCCGATGTCGACCGAAGCCATTGCGCAAGAAATTTCGCCGTCTCCGGATGGTCCAGGTAGCCAAACAGATTGTGGGGGTTTAGTCGCTCATTTTTGACCCAGAAATTGTAGATTTGACGATCAATTATTTTTTCGACATATCCGAGTTCTAACATTTCGGCAAAATCATTGGCCATGGTCGCGTCATGAGCGACGTAGTCATCTTCTGCAGCAATATTGACCCACCGCTTTACGATTTCCCGGGGGAAACGATCTTCGCCGCGCTCATTGGCGTCATAAAGATTATTGCGCACCCCGGGCTCGCCAAGGGGACTTCCGAGCGTCAGCCAGAGATTAATTTGATTCCCGGATTGCTGGATGCGCCGATACTCGCTCATGCGAGAAAACTTCCAAAGCACATCATAGGAAACAATGGCTCCCATGCTATGGCTGATGAGACAGATATCGTCCTGATCAAGCAGGGATTGTTTCAAAGGGGACTGCAGACGTTCCCGTACTTCTGATCCAACTTTTCGTGTGTGCAGATACTGGCTCATATCGGCCGTCGCCCACTTGATCACGTATTCGCTGAGAGCCGTTACCGAGGCAACCCGACTGACAATGGCGGCGGCCTCGTCGAGCCATTCACCGGAACGATAATGATCAACCAATGATCCGTAAGCCAGACCGTCATGGCTGTTGATCTGCATAAGTTGTTGCAGTGGTGCGGAATACATTCTCGCATCAAGACAGGGCTCAAAACCGTAGAGCTGATCATTGCGCGCTGTTAATTCAGACTTGGCGTCGGGATCCGAACTGCTTATGAGTTCATTGCTGATATCCCCGAAGTAGGCGAAGATAATTTCAACTGGTTCCTGCTGCAGACGTTGCGCAGCGGACGGATCGACACGTTGCAAACCATTGACGAGAGCCGCAGCGCAGAGTTCCTCGTGAGCCGAGGCGGCGGGCATCGTGTCTCTGCCATGAATGAGTATGATTTTCTTGGCCATTTGTTTACGGTGTGTCGGTTCCAACCTTACCTGTCAAGTTTTCGGCGAACATGATGTGGGCAGTGTGTCCAACGCACAACGTATGGAAGGGCCAATGTGGAAAATCTTCAGAAATTTGCCGAAAATATGAACAATCCGTTCGGACCGAATCATCGTGTTGCTTCGAATTCGAATCACGTGCAGGCCCGCTGTGTACCCCCGTCGACCGGAATTGGTCCAAAATTATTGGTTCAAGCCGGCTTTGCGTCTTGCTGAGCAAACTGCAGTGTCAGGATACCATCCTCGAGTCCCGAGCATTCAACCTGCTGAACAAGGGGGTCGGTCATTTCTATATTGGCCGCTTCAACACACTTTTCTATGGAATTGAAGGGAGTTACATGAACTCCGGTATCACCCGTTGGCAATAATAGCGAAACGATCATCACAATAACTTCTGAATTCATAATGCGATCCTCTTTCTGGGATTGAAACTAAGATGATGCGGACATCACCTACTTTCACGCACTAATACGCTTGCTCCCAATGCACTGTACTTGCGTACGGCAAACCGGATCTAAATGCGATACAATTGAAATCAGGTTGCCCCAAATTGCGCCCTGTCCCCACAGTTAATAATTCCCTAACAATCAATAAGAGCAATATTGTGACAAGCCAAACTTGTCCCCGGGACAACAATGTGTGATTTTCCAGGCTGCTATGACGCCCTTATGCGGATCGGAATTTCATAAAAATTGATTCAAGATTACCGAGAACTTTCGCGATTGCCTTATCAATTAATTTTTTCTCATATGCTAGGTTCCGCGAATATTAGAGAGTACTGCGTTTTAAAGTTGATTGTATTGGGCACATGAATTCTTCGCAGCGGCAATTTCTTATTCTGGTGAGCGTGTTTCTTTTAACCATCATTTCGGTTCTGTTTTTAGCCAAAAATCAGAGTCTCGGTTGCGCTCAGGTTTATCCAAAAGTTGATTCTCGAATTTATGGAGAGCGATTTCGCCCCCTCGCGGAAATTCGTGCAATCGCTGCCTGGCAGAAGAAAAGTGCTCTCGTCGCCGAAGGCAGCCAGTACTGGCACAATGCGGTGAAAAGAAAAGTTGAGTGCTTTTCGGATAGCGCTGGATATACGAATTGCCGTGCATCGGCAAAGCCATGTCAACGGAAGCAGCAAGAGCTTGTCCTGACTACGCCTCGCAAATTCTAAATATGGCGGTTACATGTGATCGTATTTCAAATTCGTCAGGGCGACGGATAAAGCCTCTTCAAAATTATCGAGATCTTCCTCCGTGCCGGCACTGACCCGGATACAACGATTTTGCGGTTCAATCGCCGGCATTCGAATAAAGATACCCTGGGACGAAAGTTCGGAGAGCAGGGACTTCGCGAAGTTGCCATCGCGTCCGCAATCTATGGCAACAAAGTTTGCCGCGGATTCTATGGCTGACAGGCTGAATTTTTCAGCGATAGCTTTGATGCGGTTCCGCGACTGATCAACTGCATGGATGACACTTGCCAGATAGGACTGGTCTTTCAGCGCGGCCAGGGCGCCGATCTGAGAAGTGCGGCACATACCAAAGTGATTTCTGATCTTGTCAAAATTTTTGATCATTTGCGCCTCACCCATGACGTAACCAACACGGGCCCCGGCCATGCCATAGGCCTTGGAGAATGTGCGGAATCTGAGGACGTTCGGTCGGTCCGTATCAACTGGCGGGGCAGTGTTTTCAGGAGCCAACTCAATATAGGCTTCATCTAGACAAAGCAGAATATCATCGGGCAGAACAGAAATGAGTGAATTCAATTCATCTGCCGACCACCAGGTGCCCATGGGGTTATCCGGATTGGCAAAATAAATCAGCTTCGCATTTTCAGATCGTGCCGTTGCAATAAGGGCTTCGAGGTCTTCCCGGTCCTGTCGGTATGGGACAGTCAGCAGATTTCCGCCACAGGCGGCAACATGGTAGTTGAAAGTCGGATAAGCGCCCCTGGAAGTTACCACCGGAGACCCGGGTTCAATCATCATGCGGGCGACATACCCGAGCAAACCGTCGATCCCTTCGCCGACCATGATATTTTCTGGCGCAATGCCGTGGTGCTCGGACAAGGCAACTTTCAGGTCGAAGCTCTCCGGGTCTCCATATTGCCAGGATTCCGGGACAGCATCCTGCATGGCTCTGATAGCCTTGGGAGAAGGTCCGAATACATTCTCATTGGCACCGATGCGTGCTTTAAAACTGAACCCCATTTGTCGTTCCTGAGCCTCGGGTCCGACAAAGGGAACCGTGGAGGGAAGGGCGTCAATGATTGAGGCGAGCCTTGGTTTTCCTGTCATTGGAGCACATACTCCCCGATCTTTCCAAATTTTGTTCTATACGAAATTCAAAGCAATTATTCGCTGAATTGTCAAAGCCAAGTCTTCAAAGCACCTCACTTATAGAAAATGTCACAAGTGCTTGTCCAACGTTGGGGCACCGTGTTGCTAAATTTTGTTTGGCGCTCAAAGGAGAGATCGTTGAATAAGATATAGTATTACATCCGCGATAGGTCTTACGTTATGATATTGGCCGCAGTTTCCATACGATCTGGTACTTTAATTCTTTACTCAATTATATACTCACTCATATTTTTAGGAATGTTTTAATGCAATGCATGAATCTTTGAAAAAGCCTCCTGTCGGATCCCAGTCTTTTGATGGCAGCGAGAAATCAAATGCATTGAATTGGAACGACCTGCATTATTTTCTAACCTGTTTTCGTTGTCTCAGTTTCCGCAAAGCCGCTCACATTCTGAATGTGAGTTCTTCGACCGTAGTCAGGCGGATTGAACGCCTTGAGATGTGCCTGGGCGTACAACTATTTAATCGATTACCCGAAGGCGTTTCCCCCACTTCCGCAGGATTCCTTCTGGTGGATGCCGTCAAAGAAATGGAATCCGGGGCGATAGAAGTCCTGCGCAACTCCCGCAATCTTGCAGTGGAAAAAAAGATCCAGGTCTCTCTCTCGGTAACGGACTGGCTGGGAACTTACTGGGTTCTGCCGAAACTTGCCCGTTTCCAGGAGAGCCAGCCCAACCTCATGGTAAAATTGTTCTGCACCATGCAACTGGCAGATGTTCTGCGCATGGAGGCCGATATCGCCATTCAATTTGTCAAACCCCGAAATCCTGAGCTGATTGTTTCTAAACTCGGTCGGATTCACCTCTATCCCTTCGCTTCGCATCAATATGTGGGCAAATACGGGTGTCCCGAAAAAATCGAAGATATGGAGCATCATATGATTATCGATCGGGTGATCTAGACCCTTGATGAATCGTCGATATATAAACTTTCTCAACGAAATCAGACTCCTAAGTACATCTCCTGCTAATGCATTGAAATTGGTGATTGTGCTTCGTGGCCTAAGGGTGGCCTAATTTCACCGATTCCTCTTCGATTTTTCAGGATCTTGCTCTTGCAATCTTCTGTTCAAACCAATTTGTAACTTCTGATTCCAACCAGGCCTTTCTCCTCTCTGAAATCTTAATAGGGGATAGAAATTCTGATGTCTTGACCCGTCGGTACAACGTGTTCCTGGACCAACTGGTTATTTTCAGAACCTCGGGTTCCGGAATGAAGCGATCTGTTATGGTTTCTATTTCGAATTTAGCCATTTGTTTTCTCGTATTTAGCTTACATGATCGGCCGGAGCTGGGGCTTCGACATATCGACCATTGGATATTTGATAGTTCAACCAAGCTTTCCCTGGCACGCCACCAGACCGAAATCTTGATTTTTTCACTTCCACGCACACTGTTGATTTGGTGATATCACGGTCAATGATGATTCCGTGATCTGCAGCATTGTACCAGTGCGCACTCCCATCGATGTCATAGAGTGTTGGCGACCTCACCTTGCCATTTGGCATTTTTACATCTTTGGTAGGGTGGGCCACAACAATTACACCGCAATCATAAGCTCGCGCAAAACTCTTGAGCTTCATGATTGCTCTCCTTTGATACTCCGCGGATCCATGTCGATCCAA
>JBPCWG010000506.1:0-5806 GCA_051009705.1 Methyloligellaceae bacterium
GACGGGCAGGGTTTTGTCCTTGTCCGGCGGTAAGTATCTGCCCCAGAATAACTTCGGAAACATCTTCGGCCTTGATACCGGCTCTCTTAATTGCTTCAGCAATAACTATTTTGCCTAAGTCGTGTGCCGCAGTCTGACCGAGTGTGCCGCTAAATGATCCCACGGGTGTGCGCGTAGCGCCGGCAATAACGACTGAATTTCCATCGCTCATGATAACTTCCTCCCTCTCAATCAACTCACGAACTGAATTGCGGATTCAGCGTGATGATCTCCGGACATTTCTTAATGTTCCTACCTGGCAAATAACGACTTGTCGGATTGGCCAAACTAAAGTCTGTCCCAAAATCTAAAAATACGGGTTGAAAACGCATTATGATAAGTACTATAGCGATATTTGCCGCACTGCACAAATTTATACAAGCCCCTTTGTATTCAATCTTTTAGGGTTTAGTATGAAATTTGAAATTATCGATGTTTGACGATTTTTGGAAAGGTCAGCCCCGTGGGCAAAGACAACGACAATACGGATAAACCAGTCGTCGTTAAAAAGTACGCCAATCGTCGGCTCTACAATACCGACACCAGTACTTATGTGACATTGGAAGACTTGGCTCAGATGGTTAGGTCTGATCGAGACTTTGTTGTGTACGATGCCAAGAGCAGTGAAGACCTAACCCATGCTGTCCTTACCCAAATTATTGTCGAGCAGGAGAGCAAGGGACAAAATCTGCTTCCTATTCCGTTTCTGCGTCAACTCATTCGCTTCTATGACGATAGTATGGGACGCCTCATACCAAGCTACCTGCAGCTCAGTCTGGACTCCCTGACCAACGAACAGGAAAAATTCCGGGCGAAAATGAATGATGCCTTCGGGATGACTGGCTTTGAAGTTATGCAGGAGCAGGCTCGCAAAAATTTTGCTACGTTTGAA
This sequence comes from Methyloligellaceae bacterium, assembly GCA_051009705.1. Classification (GTDB taxonomy): domain Bacteria; phylum Pseudomonadota; class Alphaproteobacteria; order Rhizobiales; family CAYWUX01; genus JANQOC01. Next base: position 932 of record JBPCWG010000506.1, read on the forward strand.
CAAGCCCTTACGATGTTCTCTCCGTTTACCGCCAATTCGGAGAAAGACACAGGGCAAGCTCAGAAAAATCTTAAAGCTGAAAAATCGAAATCGAAGAAACCTTCAGAAAAGAAAACGACGGACGAAGAAGAGACATTGGACAAAGAGCAGCTTGATGCGCTCAAAGATCAACTCGCTGTTATGCAGAAGCAGATTGAGAAGCTCTCCAAATAGGCTCTCGTGAACCAGAATAAGTTCTTCCTAGCTGGTCTTACTCCAGGAATTTTGAACTGGAATTTCCGGAGTTTGGAATGATTTTGGGTTTACCGAAGTAAAACCCCTGCAGATAATTCACTCCTGCTGCCGACAATAAATCCGCGGTTCTTTCATCGGCGACCCGTTCGGCCACGGATTCCATTCCTGAATTCCTGGCGAGTTCAACGAGAGTTTCGATGAACAGACGGTCGTCCTGATTGGTAAGTACGTTCTGCACAAACGAACCATCAATTTTCACGACATCCGCTTTGAGATTTCTTAGATTTTTGAATGACGAATAGCCGGCGCCGAAATCGTCGATGGCGACACGGCAGCCCAAGTGTTTCAACTTATCGACGAAAGCGCAAGTTTCATCGATATCCTGAATGGCTGCCGTTTCCGTTATTTCAACCGTAATCCGGCTTAACAGTTCGCTGTCCTTGCGGGTAATATATTCGAGCGTCTCGATCCAATGTGTTCCGCTTGTGCTCAATCCTGAAACATTGAGAGAAATATTTTGTGTCGGATTTTGCACCGCTAATTGAACAGCCAGTTTCTGTACATGCTGGTCAATAGCCTGACTTAGCCCTAACTGCTCAGCGACAGCGATATATTCACCCGCAGAGATAATCGAACCATCCCGGCGCACAATTCGCAAAAGACACTCAGAACTGCTTATCTGATGGGTTTTGGCATCGACGATCGGCTGTAGCGCCAGTACAAGCCGATCTTCCTGTAAGGCGCTGGTCATTTCCTCAACGACGGAAATGTTACGTCGGCGGATGGAATTCAAACTATTAGAAGGAACATAGTTGACGAATTTTCCGGTTGTTCCGGATTTCGCTCGCTCCAGGGCTTCCAGTGAATAACCGATGGCCTGGGGCGCGGTTGCTGCCATCTTCGGCAGGATAACGCAGCCAATAGAGCAGGATACCGTTAGTTTTCCGACGGACGTTTCAAAAGGGATATCCTTGATGCAATCAACCAGTCGTTTGGCGGCCATTTCAATTTCTTCGGCTTCACATTTGACAAGAATGACGCCGAATTTGTTGGATGCATAGCGCCCGATGTGATCCTCACCGCGCAGAAATTGTCGGAGCCGTTGACCCACTTTCAATATCAATTCGTCGCCGACATTAAAGCCCAGACTCTCATTGATGAGTGACAGATTATTGAGGGCCGTCATCAGAAAAGCGAAACTCTTGGAGTGTTCTTTCGCGTCTTCGATGTTGGAATGCAACAAGTGGCTGAGCCGTTCCCGGTTAATTTGTCCAGTCGCCTCATCCTGTCCGAACAGCTGCGAGGGGAATGTTGCTTTCAGTGAACCTTGATCGAATTTTTGCAATATGGCGGTTGCGAAGTTTGCCGTACCGTCACTATTGAAATGAATTTTTCCGGTTTCATAGATCCAGACCGCATAGGCGGATTTGCGACCGTATGGATAAAACCTATACTTGCTGTAATAAGCCTGATCTTCGCCGTTGTAATTTGATATGGCCTGGCGGACGGTTTTGTAGCGATCTTCGGAATCTCTCGGATCAATAAACAGATTGAGTTGTTTCCCCAGCCCGATCTGATGGCCGATATCGCAATCGAATACCTGGGCAGCGTTATCGCTCCATTGAATTCGATCCGTCGTCAGGTCCCAGAGAAATGCGGTGTGGAACGTTGCAGACAATAGCGCATTCAGGTCCACGGGAACCGGTGTTCGCGCAAGCTGATCAGCGCTGACTTTGGTAATGGACGGTGATGGGTCTTTGTTATCCCGGTCATTGGCCAGAGGTATTGGCGACACACTCGACTTCACGATCCCGACCTTTGTTTTGCCTCCCGTGTCACAAAATGAAATTTTATTGTTTCAATATGTGACAAGTCCGAGAATGAAGCTATCAAACAAGTCTTAACAAAGCTCAAAGCGCATTCACCATTAATCTTTACCGTAAGGATTTTCGTGAGAATTCGGTATCATTTCACGGATCGACCGACTAAAATCTTAACGTTGATAAAATTCTGGCCCGTAGTTTGCGATATGAGATTGGAAATCAAATTCGTGAGACCAGAATTCGTATGACGATGATTAGAAAGACAGACCCGTCAATGAGTAAGCTGTTGACCCAACACTCCGAGGTGAGTGCGACGATGGATAGACGGCACACTTCTGATCATGTCGAACCGGATTCTGGAGCACTCAATCCCAGAAAATCCTCAAAAAAAACTGCTGTTCATGCTGGACTCGTATCACAGTTGAACAACCAATACCGGTCTATAGAGACTATTCGGGCCGATCGTCGCGACACGCGCGCCTATGCCAATTCGGTTTACAGACAGGCTACGGACAAAACGACGGAAAATACGCAGTCAAAATCGATACACTGCGATTTGTCAGTCTGAACGACGACATTGCAACGCATTTCAATTCGCGCATTAATCCTTGCTCCGGAGAAACAATCCGCTCCAGCTAAGGCTAATTCATATTATCTATCAGATTTATGAAAGCTTAACCCGGAGGCGCGAAGCCAATATCCCGTCGTGCCGCACGCATGGTCACGGAAAATCCGGCAACCATATCGATGAGTGTCATAGTCGTTAACAGGAAGAAAACCGATGTAGCCGCTTGCTCTACGACTAGGAACTCGACCAGACAAATGACAAACAGGACCGTCGATAAAATATGATCAAGGAGTGATATTGCACCGACCCGCGTCGACTTAAGGATCTCGACGAAAAGAAGGGCCAGGGCTAAAAGCAAAATCAAGTCACCCAGAGTGAGCGTCCATTGGCCGCCAGACACCAAGGTCATTGTCGGCAGGACTGCAGACGCCATGGACTCATCAACATTGCTGGAGAAAAAGGCGATTCCGTTATAGATGATCACGGGTATGATTAAGAACGGGATACTCAGTAACATCTCAATTTCCTTTATCCGGTTTCCACTATCCGGTTATTTCCAACATCCTTTTGTCGTCATAGAATGGCTTATTCGAATATTTTGCAAAGTGTTCCCTGCTAATCAACCACCGTAATGCCAACTAAGGCACATCTCCCCCAAAGCTGAAATCCCTTCGCGCGGCACGGATACCGACGGAAAATCCAGCCACGACGTCAATCAGTGCGATAAGGGTGATGAAAAAGAACAATGAAGTTGTTGCTTCAGGCACCAACAAAAACTCAATCAAACAAATGATGAAAACAAGAACCGACAAACCATGGTCGAGAATTGCCAGCGGACGCGTGCGAGTCGCTTTCAGAATTTCAACAAATAAGGCAAGCAAAGCGACCAAGAGCACCAGATCACCCAGGGTAAACCGCCAGACCGATGTAGAGAGCATAGGTAACTCAAACAGAACAGTATCGAAAGTTTCCGCGGGATTTGCTGGTGGAGGTGCCCCGAACAAAAACACGATGGCATTGTAGGCGACGAGCGCAATTATAATCCAAGGCAAACTCAAAACCATATCACTCTCCACACACTGCAGGAAAACTTGAGTCTAATCCGGAAGGTGTAACCGCCTTACGGCTTTCAAAACTTCCAACCCCTGCATGCTCTTTCAGCATCGAATGCAATTCTCAAACAATTCTAATAAGTTATCGAATTGTCTGCCCATTCAGAATTATTAAACATAATCGGAATTGGACCAGAATGCTATTAATAGTCGTCTTTCGGGTTTAAAATTTGACGACCACGATATTTGCCGCTTTTCAGATCAATGTGGTGGGGACGGCGCAGTTCGCCGGATTCCTTGTCTTCAACATAGCTGGGCGCTTTGAGGGCATCGGTCGAACGGCGATTTCCACGCTTCATGCGGCTGACTTTACGTTTTGGAACGGCCATTTTCTAATTCTCCTGATTCAAACCACATCCATGGGCAGAATTTCGCGCGGGACCCGCAAAATAGCTGGTCGGACAAACACCCATTTTCATGTGAATAGTATAAATTTCGGTCCTTATACGGGCAAATTCATCTTTTGACCAGAAGAATTGCACAACCAGCCGTATTACCGGCACCGTTATCGGATACAGGAGGTTATATGCCCGCTACTCGCAGCTCGTTTCTGTACAACTGCAGCCATCTTACGAGTCCTTGGACCCGGCTTGCCAGCTCTGCGAACAATGGGATTGGGCAAACTGGCGGCCAGGAGAGCTGCTTGTCGCGAATTGATTTGTGAAGCCCGGATTTTAAAATGATGGCGCGCCGCAGCTTCAGCGCCGAATATGCCAGGTCCCCACTCTGCAATATTGAGATAAATTTCCAGCATGCGTTTTTTTGGCCAGATCCACGACGAGATATAAGCCAGAGGGAACTCAAAAAACTTACGGATGTAATTTCTACCGGGCCAGAGAAACAAATTTTTCATAGTTTGCATAGGAATTGTGCTGGCGCCGCGAATTTCACTCAGCTGTTTTTGTCGACTCCAAACTTTTCTGAATTCCTGCCAGTCAATTCCATTATGCCTGCAAAACGTCGAATCTTCCGAAGTGATGACGGCCCTGGCCAGATGGGTGGAGATTTTCTCGATAGGAATCCACTTTTGCTCCAGTGTCTTGCCGGACAACATATGGCCAGCCATCAATGTCGAAATTGGAGGATCTACAAATCGAAATGCGATGATCAGTAAAAGGAAATAGGCAATCACGGCCAA
>JBPCWG010000507.1:0-3206 GCA_051009705.1 Methyloligellaceae bacterium
GCCGGCACGGCATTTCCAATGCTTTTTTCCTGTACATCCGCGACAGGGATGGTCACCGCACGGAGATCTACAGTTCCGACTACCAGACTGTCGATCCGGATCACGAACCGATCCGGTGGGACCTGAAAGATCCCCAACGTCAGACCCTGTGGGGGGCACCGGCACCACGCAGCTGGTTTGAAGAAGGATCTTTGTTTGACGGCGTGGACACGCTTCCATCGACACTCGATGCGCAACCAATCATCGCACCATAGGAACCAAGGAACAGATTTATGAAATTTGCGTCTTATTCTACCGGCGGAAAATCTTATTACGGGGCAGTCGGCAAGGACGGGGTCATCGCCCTATCGACGAACTTTCCCGAGTGGCCGACCTTGCGCGAAGTCGTCGCCGCTGGAGGACTGGGCAAACTTGAAGAGGCGGCCAAGGGGGCGGAAATCACCCAGGAGAACGGCACCTTTGCTTTTGAAATTCCCATACCGGCACCGGAGAAAATTATCTGTGTCGGTGTCAACTTTCCGGACCGCAATGCCGAGTACAAGGACGATAGCGAAGCGCCAAAGAATATGTCACTCTTCATCAGGTTTCCCCGCTCTTTTGTCGGTCACGAACAGGATCTGGTTCGCCCTAAAGTTTCAGATAAGCTGGATTATGAAGGCGAGGTTGCAATCATTATTGGCCGCGAAGGTCGCCACATCGACGAGTCCGATGCTCTGGATCACATCGCGGCCCTGACATTGTGCAATGAAGGAACGCTCCGCGACTGGGTCCGCCATGCAAAATTCAATGTCACCCAGGGGAAAAATTTTGAACACTCCGGCGCAATGGGCCCGTGGATTGTGCCGTTCACCGACGCTGCCCAGATCGAGGACATCCGTCTGACGACCCGCGTAAACGGAGAAGTCCGCCAGGATGACCGGACCAGTCGCATGCTCTTTCCCGTCAAACGCCAGATCGCCTATATCTCGACCTTCACGACCCTGGTTCCCGGAGATATCGTTGTGACCGGAACGCCCACCGGGGCCGGGGCCCGTTTCGATCCACCCTTGTTTCTGAAGCCGGGTGATCAAATCGAAATCGAAGCGGAAGGAATTGGGGTTCTCCGAAACGGCGTGATGGACGAAACATGAGTCTGAAACCGGCAGAAATTGAAACCGCGGCCGAAGCCCTGTTCGAAGCTGAAAAAGCACGTCGCCAGATCGGCCTCCTGACCGGCACCTATCCGGAAATGGATATGGAAGATGCTTATGGCATTCAAGCCGCCCTCGTGCAGCGCAAACTGGATTCAGGGCGGAAAATTATCGGCTGGAAAATCGGCCTGACGTCCAAGGCCATGCAGCAGGCTCTGAATATCAATATACCGGACAGCGGTGTCCTCTTTGACGATATGCTTTTTCCAAACGGAGCGCAGATCCCAGGCGACCGGTTTATCGAAACCCGAATTGAAGCAGAGATCGCCTTTGTCATGAAATCCGATCTCAAGGGCACGCCCGACCGGGAAGCCGTATTGGCCGCGACAGATTATGTGGCACCTTCCCTGGAAATTCTGGATACACGCATTGTCCGACGCGAGCCGGAGACCGGGTCCCTCAGGAAGGTGACGGACACCATTGCCGACAACGCGGCCAATGCCGGCCTGGTACTCGGGACTGAGCGTTTCAAGGCCGAAGACATCGACCTCAGATGGGTGGGAGCGATCGTCTCCCGTAATGGCGAGGTGGAAGAAACAGGACTGGGAGCCGGTGTTCTCAACGATCCCCTCCTGAGCATGGCCTGGCTGGCGGAACGGTTGACGACTTACAATCAGTCTATCCGTGCCGGGGATATTGTGCTCTCCGGCTCGTTTATCCGTCCCGTCGAAGCCCGCCCGGGAGACGTGTTTCACGCGGACTTCGGATCATTCGGAAACGTGGCGTGTCGGTTTTAGCTCACCTTCCTGGGATTATCACAAAATGTAGATTCCAAAGGCTGCAGCAATATTTTTAAATCGAACGTTCCTCTGGATAACTTCACGCCACGAACATCACCCACAGAAATGTCATGAGCAACAGAAAGGCTGCGAATATCAGGGCACCGCGGGCAAGGGATGTAGCCGACTGGGTGGCGTTGATGGCCTCCTGTATCCTGTCCGACTGCCTGTCAATTTTTTCCGCCAGCCGGACGAGTTCCATTTCATTAGCCTGCACAGCCCGCGCCAGCTGGTCAACGGAACTCGCCAGTTTTGTAAACTGGTAATGTTCACTGACGTTCACGGCTTCTCCCTCACTACCGCCGGCGGCAAGCGTCTTGTTTTGATCTGAGTTTTCCGAAATGTGTTCTTCCCTTTCAAAGCACTCTGCCTCAGGCAGAATTTAGACGAGGTTTTATATACGCCAACATTTTACCCCGCGATCTCCAGGAATTCTATATCCCTTTATACGCCAGACAACAATCATTCGCCTATTGCGGGTTAAACAAGGGGAAGACAAGCAAACAATTGTCGGGCGAACCTATTTATTCAGGAATTATAATATTCCAAATCACAAAACCATGAATGTTTGGGAAGCAGGTAGCGGGTGTAACAGGATTATAGGAAATCCGCAAAATAGGACAGTGCCTCAAACTGTTGGCAAACTGATGTAACGTCCGATAGACCGTTCATGAGACTAAAGCGGCTGATAAATCTCAGCCGGTGCTTGTCTGTTTCCGGTTCATTACAGACATTCAATACACGGCATGACGATCAACGAACAAGCTCCGGGGTTATGGCCGCGACCGATCAGTTCAGTAAATCGCAAATCTCCTGCCACACGACTTCTGAAATGGGGAGGCCTTTGTTTGAACGCTCCGACATCAGTTTATTTTCTTTCTCTCCCGGGATCAGAACCGACTCGTGCCCGCTGGCCGGATGCGAGGATTGTACAAAATTGATAAACGCACGTACCTCTTCCGCAAAGCTGTCCTCGGACCGGAAATTCGCGACGGAAAGATAGATCGATAACAGCCCGTTCCAGACCCTGCGATTGTCCGGATCAACGGGCGCTGTCGGAAGCCCCGAACCCGTGAGAGCGCCGGCCAAAATCTCGATCATGAAATTCAGGCCCGATCCCTTATGCTCGCCAAAACTGCGCAAAGCCCCTGCACCTGAATTCGCATTGGGGAGTTCGTCTATTTTGGGAGAACCATAAAGGCTTTCTGGACTGCCGGAAGGATCTCCGGCTTCATCG